>JAICHN010000103.1 GCA_025924845.1 Chloroflexota bacterium
ACGGCCGCCCGCGATCACCGGGGTGGCCTCGAAGCTCGTTTTTTGGCTGGCCACGCCGGTGTGGAAGGTCCAGGCGAGGCGAAGCCTGGAGGCGGTGGCGGGGGTCAGGGCGTCGATCGGCGCATAGCGCGTGCCCGCGGCGTCCCGCCCGTAACCGGGTCAATTGATTGGCTTGGGCGTAGCGCCCACCGCTGCATGCGTGCCGCCGGCATAGGGCGCAATCAATAGAGCGAGGGCCAGGGCAAAAGCGAGCAGGCGTTTCATAGATGTAGTGTACGCAATCTAGGCCTTATTCTCTGATCCATCGCGGTAGCGGCGCTCCGACTCCTGGATCGGATAATCGTTGGCGCTCATGTCGCGGCGGCGCATAAGGCCGTCGTCGGCGAACTCCCAATGCTCGTTACCGTGCGTACGCATCCACTGTCCGGTTTCGGCATCACGCCATTCGTACTCGAAGCGTACGGAGATGCGGTTGCCCGCATGGCACCAGAGCTCCTTCATCAGCCTGTAGTCCAGTTCCCTGGCCCATTTACGGCGCAGAAACTCCTTGATCGCCTCGCGACCGCTGAAGAACTCGGTGCGGTTGCGCCACACGGAATCCGGCGTATAGGCCCGGGCCACAATCTCCGGGTCGCGCGTGTTCCAGGCGTCCTGCGCGGCCCGGACCTTGGCGCGGGCGGTCTCCTCGGTGAACGGCGGCACGATGGGGGTAGGTGCCGGCATAGACATCGTCTCTTGCTCCTTCTGAATCTCCGGCCAAAGCCGGGCAGGCATATCATCTTACCGTCAGTCGAAACCGCGCGCATGGATGTGGGTGATCGCCAGGTGGATGGTAACCCGTTGTTGGCGGGCAATGATCGGCAGCCGTTCCGCCGCCTTCTCCCGGCCATCGTAACGGATCGCCAGACGATAATCGTCGGCCTGAGCCTGGGCCTGGTCGTCAATTAAGCTTGCTCGACCGTAGAGGGTAACGTAACGTTCGCCGTCAACCACGCAGATTGACGCTCGCGGATCTCGTTGGAGGTTGCGATGCTTCAGGCGGCCGTTCGCCATATTCATCAGCACCATGTCGCCCTGTAGTTCATACCAGATCGCCGTAAGCTGCGGCATCCCACTCTCATTGATCGTGGCAATCGTCGCATACCGCCGCTCATCCAGGAACGCCCGCACCGTCGGGGTCAATCCTGCCAGGCTCATGCCGTACAATCTCCTTTGTAGCGCGGATCTCACGGACGATCCACCAATTCCTGCTGAGTCTCTCGGACGAGATCAGACCGGTTGCAGCGGGCGGTGCGGCAGCGGCGGCAACTCGACGCGGATAGGGTCGCCGGGCCGAACCTCACCGCCGGTTACCACAACGCTCATGATTCCCGCTTTACGAATGAGGCCCCCATGGTCATCACGGTCCAGGGTCGCCGCCATCAAGCCGGGCTGGAGCCTATCCAGCTGCCCGCAGGGATTACGCAGGCCGGTCACCTCGACCATCGCCGTATCGCCCAGGTAGAGCCGGGTGCCGGTGGGCAGACCGAGCAGGTCGATGCCGAGCGTGGTGACGTTCTCACCCATCTGCCCGGCCGAGACGGTGAAGCCGCCCGCCCGCAATTCGTCGTGCAACTCGGCATGAATCAGATGCACCTGGCGTAAGTTGGGCTGACTTGGGTCCCGCGCCACGCGCGATCGGTGTTTGACTGTCTCGCCCAGATGCGCGTCGCCTTCAACCCCCAGCCCAGGCAGCAGTCGAATGCCGACCTGATTCGGCTTGGTGAAGGTATAGGTTGGACTGCGGCTCACCGCCGTTACCACCCCGCCCTCGGTTACGAGCCCATCCATCGATTCGCGCCCCCTCCCCTGATGCATCCCACCGCGCCGACGCTCGCCGGCGCTTTATAGCGTAAAACCAAAAGATGCCTTATGCAAGAAAGGTTTGTCTGCTCCGCGGGGCAAGGCGGCGGGGCGGAGTAGCACCGCGAACCTAAGATGCATGGCTATGCGTCTCTGCTCGGCACGGCCGTACTAGTGCCCCTGGGCATGCCGGCCACCAGCATGGAAGGTTACGCGACGAGGATCGGAGAAGTAAACGATGATCGGATCGACGAACGGCCCTAACCCCGAATCGGTGATCCGCGCCGCGGATGGGCGAGAGGTGCATCTCAAAGTGCATCGCGCTCTGTGGAGCGGGGCGTATCCGGAGAATTCGTTGCCCGCCCTTGAAGAGTGCTATCGCGAGGCAGTGGCCCGAGCCGAGATCGACATTCATATGCTGCGTGATGCCGACTTCCTGGTGCATCACGACCCTACGCTGGACGACTTGACCACAGGGACCGGGGCGGTGAGCGACCTCACGCGCGGCGAGGCCGGATCGCTACGCCTCCGCTTTCAGGGCGGCATCTCCGTTGAACGGCCGCCCCTGTTCAGCGAGGTGACGGCGCTGATCCGCGAGCAGCGGTATCCCACGCTCGTCGAACTCGACCTGCCGGCCTTCCAGCCGCTTCCCTGGGCGCGCGCCGAAGAACTGGTACGCCTGGTCGAACCGGTAAAGGACCGGGTGATCTTCAATGGACCCGATTGGAACTTGCGCCGCTTGCTACGGGTGGATTCGACCCTGCCGATGAGCTACGACCCCGGCCCCTACCTGGATTGGGTGCCCGAAGGTGACGCCGAGGAGGAGGAGATCGACCTCCCGCGCGGCGCCTATGGCTACCTGGACGCGCATCCGCTCGCCCGCGCACGGCTCACCCCCACTGCGGACTACCTAGAGGATAGACTGGGCGGTATCACGCGGCTGGTCCCCGGCGTTCGCGAGGCGCACGTACGGCTGGCCGCCTTCGAGCGGATGTTGGACGACGGGGTGGTCGACGCGGCCGGTCTCTTCCACCGGCTCGGCACGAAGCTGGATGTGTGGACGCTGAACGCGGGCGCCCCACGCTGGCGGGAGCGGCTGGTCCGCCTGGTCGACGCCGGGGTGGACCTGATCACCAGCGATACCCCACGTGTCCTTGCCGCGGCCTACCGCGAAGCGGCGCAAGCTTGAGCAGGTTACTCGGTCGGTTGGGCATGAGAGATAAGCGGGAGCCGGTATCATGGTAGAGGAATAGACGAAGGAGGAGCAGATGGAGTATACGCGACTCGGACGTACGGGGCTGAAGGTCAGCCGCCTATGCCTCGGCACGATGAACTTTGGCCCCCATACCAGCGAGGAAGACAGCTTCCGGCTCATGGATCGCGCCCACGGGCACGGGATCAACTTCTTCGATACGGCCAACCGCTATGGTCAGATGTTGGGCCAGGGTCGGGTCGGCGCCACGGAGGAGATCATAGGGCGCTGGTTCGCCCAGGGTGACGGTCGGCGCGAGCGGACTGTTCTTGCCACCAAGGTCTACGGGGCGATGGGTGACTGGCCGAACGAAGCCGGCGTGACGGCGCTCTCACTCAAGCGGCAGTGCGAGGCGAGCCTGCGCAGGCTCCAGACCGATTATATCGACATCTACCAGATGCACCACATCCCGCGCGGCACGCCGTGGGAGGAGATCTGGCAGGGCATGGAGCAACTGGTACGCGAGGGCAAGATCCTCTATGTCGCGAGCTCGAACTTCGCGGGCTGGCATATTGCCCAGGCCAATGAGGCTGCGAAGGCGCGCCATTTCATGGGCCTCGTCTCGGAGCAAAGCCTCTATAACCTGCTGGCGCGTACGGTGGAACTGGAAGTGATCCCGGCCTGCGAGGCCTACGGATTGGGTCTGATCCCCTGGAGTCCGCTGGCCGAGGGATTGCTGGGTGGCGCCTTGCGCAAGGCCGCCGAAGGGCGCCGCGCCGCGCCGCAGGTGGCGGCCCGGATTGAAGAGAAGCGTCCCGTGTTGGAAGCCTACGAGGGGTTATGCCGCGATCTCGGCGAGCAACCGAGCGATGTAGCGCTGGCCTGGCTGCTCAAGAACCCGGTCGTCACGGCGCCGATCATCGGTCCGCGCACCGTGGAGCAACTGGACGGCTCGCTGCGCGCGCTGGAGATATCGCTCGCCAAAGACACGCTCGACCGCCTGGAGGAGATCTTCCCCGGGCCGGGCAAGGGTCACGGCACCCCGGCCCCGGAGGCCTACGCCTGGTAGAGCTGCCGAACGATACGGGTCATCATGGCTCCGGCGGTTATGACCCGTATCGTTCGACTTCCCACTTTTACAATAAGTCGGTCGGTGTACTATACTTTAGGTGATGAGACCAAGCAGAGGAAGGGTCCGATGAGCAACAGCATTGTCCCCAAAACGCATGAGGATATCCTGCAAAGCACGACATTGGCCATAGTCTCCACCCTGGGGCCGAAGGGCGAGCCGCAGACGAGCCCGGTCTGGTTCGGTTGGGACGGAAACGTGCTCCGTTTCAGTCACACCAAGGCGCGCCAGAAGTATCGCAACCTGAAGCGCGATCCGAGGATTGCCGTCACCCTGGTCGACCCGGCCAACCCGTACCGCTATATCGAGATCCGCGGCACGGCGACGATCGAGGATGACCCTACCAAGGCCTATATCGACGAGATGTCGAAGAAATACACCGGGAATGAGCACTACCAGGGCAACCAGCCCGGTGACGAACGAGTGATCATCACCGTGAAGCCGGAGCACGTCAACACCATGGGATGAACTCGGTGCGCGTCCGCGCCCCCGAGGGATACAGCGTTCAAGGAGATCGAGGATGGCCGTGACGGCGGAGCGCTTCGCGCAGGGTTTGACCTACGAGGCGTATAAGGCGCAAATGACCCGCAACCAGGAGCGCTTTCAGCAGAATGAACAGCGCGTGGTCCTGAATGCGGCCGATCTGGAGCCTTTCAAGCGCCTTGCCGCGCCGCTGCATGTGCTGGCGTTGGCGGAGGATTGGTGTGGTGACGTCATAGACAACCTGCCTATCCTCGGCCGCCTCGCCGCGAAGAGCGGTAAGCTCGATCTGCGCGTGTTCCTGCGTGACCAGAATCTCGATCTGATCGATCAGTACCTCAAAGAAGGAAAGTACCGATCGATTCCCGTCTTCGTGTTCTTTGACGACCGTTTCGAGGAGTTAGGCCGCTTTATCGAGCGCCCCGCGAGCGTGACCGAGCGCCGTGCTCAGTTCCGCCGGGAGCTGTATGCTCAGCACCCCGAATACGGCGCCCCTGATACACCGGTCGATCAGTTGCCGGAGGAGGTCAGGGTGCGGCTCCAGCAGGAGATGGCGCAAAAGCGAGAGGAATGGAAGCCGCTGGAGGAGCAAGACACGATCCAGGCTCTACGGGCGATTGTAGAGCGGGCCGCGGCGTAGTCCGAAGCGGGCATAACCGCGCAAGGAACAGTTCAGGAGGAATCATGGCGGCACGGCCGGTCAAGGTAACGATCACCTATTGCAGTGAGTGCGGCTATGAGCCCCAAACCATCGCGCTTGCCGGTGCGTTGCTGAATGACTTTACCTCCGGCATTTCCTCGGTAGAGTTGATCCCCTGGCACGAGGGCACCTTCGAGGTATCGGTCGGCGGCGACCTGATTCACTCCATGATGCGCGAAGGGGGCTTCCCGGAGCACGAGACGATCATCGAGGCGGTAAAGGCACGCTTGCGGGAAGGTACGCCGGCGTAATCGGCCGGCGTGAGGTTTCCGGCTTCGGGTTCATCGTGTAACAGCGAGGGAGCACCGACGCGATCAACGAGTGGGCGGATGCGCTCATCGATCGCGGATCCTGACTGAGATCGACCGTCGCGGGGAAGACACGCTCAGTCGCGGCCCATCCAGGTGGCCACGCAGGCCTCGTTACCCTCGGCGTCGGCCAGCACCGACCACTTCGGCGCGTACTGGTCAGTCACCAGGCGGCCGCCGGCAGCGATCGCCGCCGCGATTCGCGCCTCGGCCTGATCGTGCGGCACGGAGATGTCGACGTGGATACGATTGCGCTGGGGGCGCGCCGCATCCATCTGCTGGAACCAGAACGACGGCCCGCGGCCATGGGGGTCAACCAGATCCTCGTCACCCACCTCCTGGTACCCAAGCACGGCGCGCCAGAATGGCCGCACCTCGGAGCCGACGAGCACGTCGATCGCGACCTGGATCGTCTGCACGGCGGTCGGGTCGGCCGGCACGTTCAACTCGCGCGCTGCCGCGGAGATCTGCCGGGCCAGATCGATGTCGCGCTCGCTCAGCCCGTCGACATCGTGCGTCCACAGACGCACAGTCACGCCCGCGTAGCGCAGGTCGACATCGGGGTGATGATTCGCCGCGTCGGCCAACCTTCCGATCACGTCCACCAGTGCGACGCCCGCCGCGAACGACCCGGTACGAAAGTGCGCGTACGCCCCGTCGAACAGCACCCGCCAGTCCTCGACGCCGACGGCCTCATGAAACTGCCGCGGCGAGATCCGCTCGGTCATGGCTCCTCCCCAGTGAGCGCGTCCACCGACTCCCGCAGAAGGTCGGCATGCCCGTTGTGCCGCGCGTATTCCTCGACCAGATGGAACAGGGTCCATCGCAGGCTGGGTGCCTGACCATTGGGCCAGGGGCCGGGAATCAGGATGGTGTCCATGCTCGTGGCGTTTCTCTGAGTGTGATGTGAGTCGGATGAACCCGCGGCCTACAATCCACCACTACCGATTAATCCAAGATAGCAGAAGTCAGCCAATGCATGACCTGGGCTGCCGAGGCGTGCTCGGCGCGCCACTGCTGGAGTTGCCCCGACCGGAGGAGTTCCTGGCCGAGGGCGACGCCCCCCGGCACGGTCGTCCGCCACGTTTCGAGCACCCAGGGTGATCGGCTGAAGTGGCCGGTGCGTAAGCTAAACTCTACATGAAGCGCGACAGCAGCACTGCCATGGCACGCCCCTGGTGTCCCATCGTAGCGCCATCGTCATGCGCCCCTTTCCGTCGCGCCGCTGGTCCTGCGGCCGACGTCTATTGCAGCTTACTTGGTAAGAGTGCGCTAACCCGTGCGCCCAATTGATCCCGTGGAAGTTATGGGGCATGCGCCCACTCATCGCCCAGTGTGACACGCGGTGCGGTTCGGAAGCCGATTTCCCTATGGTAGCAGCACCCGAGACGGGTACGATTGGAGATGTACGAAAGTCGTACTAAACTCCCTGATTCAAGCCATAAAAGGTAGCCGTATGCTGCGGAAAGATCTACACGAGAAGAATCGGCTCTCCTGGAACGCGGCGATGCCGGCGCAAAACAGTCACAAGCGGGGCCAGGCGGCCTTTCTCTGTGCGAAAGGGTCAACATTGTTTCCGGAAGAGCGTGAATTGCTCGGAGACATCTTCGGGCTCTCGCTCGTGCATCTGCTGTGCAACGATGGGGAGGGCACGCTGAGTTGCGCCAACCTGGGGGCGACGGTAACCGGCGTGGACATTAGTGATGCGGCAATCCAGATCGCCCGGCGGCTCTCGACGGAGACGGGCATCGCCGCCACGTTTCACTGTGGGGACGTCTTCGATTGGCTGGAGCAGGCCGTCGAGGACGGACAGCGCTTTTATCGAGCCTTTGCCTCGATTGGCGTGTTGAACTATCTCTCAGATCTGGCGCTGTGGATGCGCGGCGTGGCTGTGATCTTACGGCCGGGTGGGCGGTTGGTGGTGGTAGACTTCCATCCCTTGCTGTGGACACTTGACGATGAGGCGCGGTTCAGCACTCCATACTTCCGTGATGCCGACTATTACGGTGGAGACTGGGGTGTAGGCGATTATGTGCGGGATGCCGAGGGAGCGCTGAGTCCGTCGGGATACGCGGCAGGTACGCCGGATTTCGAGAATGCCTTGCCGAGCTATGACTTCCGCTGGAATCTGAGCGAGATCATCACCGCCGTGCTCGATGCCGGACTGACGCTAAAGGTATTCCATGAATACCCCTTCATCAACGGGGGGAAGCCTTTTCCCAACGCACGGACGCTGCCGGGTGGCCGCTGGACAACGCCGGATGGTGTCCCCGTGCTTCCTTTGATGTACGGGTTGGCGGCGTCCAAGCAGGGGGCATAGACGCTCTCTGCGCATGACTTTATCGATGCCTGGTCCCTTCAGCGTACTTTAATTTCCCTTTCGTCAAGTGAACCCATCAAGTCCTCCGGCGCCTTGATGGTGAGGTCGGCACAGGAGCGTGGCAGGTGTGCCGGCCACCGCTGGCTGCGCTGGAGCCATGCCGTGCGCATCCCCACCCTGTGCGCCCCCTGTATGTCCGCCTCCGGGTTATCGCCCACAAAGAGGATCTCGGCCGGCGGTATGCCCAGGGACGAGGACGCGGCAAGGAAGATCGCTGCCTCGGGCTTGCGGCAGTTGCACAGTGCGGACACAAAAATGCACGAGGTCAGGGCGTCGAGGCCGAGGGCTTGGATTTTATGTAACTGATGCTCCGAACCATTGGTGACGATGCCGAAAGGGATGTTGGCGGCGCGGAGCGCTGCGAGTAAACGTCGAGTGCCCGCATCGAGCATCCCATATCGGCGTATTTGCGCGTGGAAGGCGGCAAGCAACCCCCCGGCCGAAACATGAAGCGTGGGGTACGCATCCCTCAGCGCGGCAAACATAGCCGGCTTCGCCCCAGCGCCGTGATTGTCCAACACGGTGAGTAGCTCCAGTGCATCCGCCCACTCCTCTTCCGTGCCGTCGAACCGCGGACGGATGCACGCCGCTGCCCACGCCTGGAAGGCAGCGTCGCGGTCGAAGAGGGTGTTATCGAGGTCGAAGAGCACCGCGGAGACCGGAAACGGAACTGCAAGCATCTATTCCTCCGCACGGTTGTAGCGCATTAGCCGCCTGCCGCAAATACCGCCCTGTGCTCCGCCATGTGCGTTTCGCTCAACGCCAATAACGGCCACCGCCGCATGGCAATCGCCTCCAGTAGGCGCCGGGCTTCGGCATGGGCTAGATCATAGGCGGTGTGCGAGATCAGACCGGTCCGCAGAGCCTCCTCCAATTCGTCGACATCCAGGAGCCAACTCTCGCCTGATGGGGATACCACGATATCCAGGTAGAGGTCGTCGAACCATGGGATGCCTCGCTCGTCGATCCCATGCGCGGCGCAGATGTCGATATACCATTGCACGAGGCGCCTATGTTGGTCGAACATCGTGGTCAGAGTGTGCCGCGTGCCGGTTGGGAAGTGCTGCAGCCAGATGAAGCCGGTGTCCGCGACACAGCAGGGCTCCTTGCCGAGGTTCGTCCAGAATGGGGCGCTCATTGCATCCAACAACAGCAGTGTCCGATAGCCGGTAAACTCCGGGGTGTCGAGATACATGGAGTGGAACCGGTGCCGCGCGATCAGCGCCCAGTCCGTACGCTCGGCGGACCGGCGTTTCACAAGACCTTCCATCCAGGGTAACCGGCAGACGGCAACCGACGCGTTGAAGGCGCCGAATAACGAGGAAGAACCGCCATGGATGCGGCGTAGGCCAATGCGCCCGCCGGTTCGGACGGGCACGAGCCGGTGGCGTCGAACGTGCAGGTGCGGGGTTGCATGATTAACGTTATATGGGGTCGTCAGGCTCTCGGTCAATAACGGCACGGCATTGTCCAGCGGCGGTCGAGACGGCAGGATGCCGGGGACGCGCGGCGGCTCATCTGATCAATTAAGGCGCCGAGGAACTGAGGGGATGAGCGCTTTGCTGATCGGCGTGCAGCGCGTAGACAGCGCCGCGTCTGACAGGAATTAGGCCGCGGCCCGCTTCAACACCAGCATGCCATGCACCTGGAACACTACCTCGGCGGCCACGATCGCTAGGCCGATTGCCGCGCCCAAGAGGCAGATCGCGCCCCAGCCCGAGGCGGCGTAGAGAGTGCCGGAAATGGCCGAACCCAGCGCCCCGCCAATGAAGTAGGCGACCATATAGTTGGCCGTGATCCGGCTTCGGGCCTGGGCGGAAAGCCTATAGATGACACTCTGGTTCGTCACATGCAGGCCCTGAACGCCGACATCAAGGAGCACGATGCCGACAATCAGCGACGCGAGCGAGTGCCCGCCGAGATAGAGCAGCGCGAATGAACCGGCGATGGCGGCGGCGAAGCTGAGAGTCGCGCGGTCCTTGTGGCCGCGATCGGCTGCTCTGCCCGCCAGGTTGGCGCATAGGGCTCCGGCTGCCCCGATCAGGCCAAACAAGCCGATCGTCGTCTCCCCATAATGATATGGGGCGCCGGCCAACATAAAGGCCATCGTGGTCCAGAATACGCTAAAGGCGGCGAAGCAGAGGGAGCCGAGCAGCATACGCCCTCGCAGCACCGACTCGGTCAGGAACAGGGTCACAGTGGAGCGGAGCACACCGGCATAGCTGAGCTGAGGCCTAGCGGAATCCGACGGCAGGACCGCGCGCAGGGCGATCGCCATTATCATCACCAGCCCGGCCGCCGTCCAGTACACGGCTCGCCAGCCGGCAAGACCGGCAATCAGTCCAGACAGAGTGCGAGCCAGGAGAATACCAAGCAACAAGCCGCTCATCACCGTACCGACTACACGGCCCCGGCTGTCGTCATCGGCCAGGGACGCCGAGAGGGGGACGAGGATCTGGGCGGCGACCGAGCCCAGGCCGACCACCAGGGCTACGCCAATCAGCACCGCGATGCCGGGCGCCAGGGCGGAGACCACCAGCGCCGCCGCGGTCATACAGAGCAGCCTGAACACGAGAACGCGCCGCTCCATGATATCTCCGGCCGGTACCAACAAGGCCAGGCCAAGCGCGTAGCCGATCTGGGAGACGGTGACGATCAGTCCCGCCCTGGCCGGTCCCGTCCCGAAAACTCCGGCGATAGTATGCAGCAACGGCTGAGCGTAGTAGAGGTTGGCAGCCGACATTCCACAGGCGGCGGCAAGGATCAGCACCAGGCCGGTACTAAGGCCACCCGTATGCCCCGGAGTAGCTTTAATCAACGGCGGTGAAACCGGTCAATGCAGGCATTTCTTGGCGGAACATTACTTCTCGGCAGCGCTTCCAGCCCGTTGCTACGCCGTGAACGCATGATCAGTAGGATAGCAGGGCATGTCATCCCGCGGACTGTCCACGGCGCGGCGGGATTTCCGGGGAGGCGTGCTCCTTTTCGCAAAGCGGCGTTATCGGGCCGGAGCATGGCGCGGGGGCGCGGCATGTGGGACAATTGGCATAGAAGTTACCCCTTACGAAGGAAGAAACGCGAATGATTACCGAGCTACGCGAGGATCTGCGCACGGCGCGCGATCTGGCCGAGTCGGGCGACATGGCGGGGGTACCGCGCACCCTTGACCAGGCACTGGCTGAACTCTCCGACCACCGCTTGCTGACCATGCAAGATGCGGCACAGTTGCTTGGCGTTAAGTCGCACGAGGCCCTGGGACCGATTATGCGCGGCAACGATGTGCCCATTGAGTGGCGGGACGATCGACCACTAGTGGCACTCTCGGACGTGGAGCGTGTGGCCGACAGTGAATGGGTGCTGCGCATGCAGGAGCTTGACCGCCTGCACGATCTCTCCAGCGATCTGGGGGGACGGGAGATGACGCAGGAGGAGATGGACGCGTTGGAGGAAGGCAGGCCGGGGCAACTACCCTGGAAGGGGGAGCATGATCGTGCGGAACAATCGGCGTGAACGCGCGGCTGCCGCCACGCGCGGTACTGGACACAAGTGCCTCAGTTCCGGTACGCCTGCGTATCGCCTTGCAGCAGGCCGCGGATAACGGGCAGTTCATCCCTATCTGATCGCCACCTTCGAGACCGTCTCGCCTGTGCCTCCTTATCCGCCCGCCTGGCCTACGCTCACCGATCTCGACGCCTACCCTATCTGGGCGGCCGGCAAACTGGGCCGGGCAGACTATGTTGTCTCGAACAATAGCCGTGATTTCCCGCCGCCCGGCCCAGACGGCAGACATCGGTATGAGGACATCGAATACCTGACCGCACAGGGTTTCCTGGATCGCCTGGTACGGGGCAGCCGCTGATCGCATAGACAGCACGGCGCGTCAGATCTTCCCCACCCCCGTCATCCGCGCTACTCGCCGCACGGCGGTGTGCCCTTGTTCTCAAAGTTCACAGAAGAGATGGTCAAAGAATCTGCTCCAGAATGCTCGGATCCTTGATCTCACCATCGCGCGCCAGTAAGACCACCTTGGATACGACCTCGGCCGTTCGCGGGTCGTCGTCGGCGAACGGCAGGAAGAGCCTACCGCGATGCTGACTGTGTACGGGCATGATGCAGAGGGCGCCGCCGGGCTGCCGGTGGACCACGGCACTGCCAAGATGGACGGAGTAATTCCCCAGGGTCCCTTCGATCAGCGCATGGGCGCCCTGGAGTGTCACGTTCCGCAGGCGCAGCAGGGTGCAGGTTTCCTCCAGCAGGGCGGCGCGCATCTCCACGGTTGAAGCGCTCGCCTCTGGATCCACTCCGCCGCGATGGGCCACGCTTACCACAAGGTCCAGATCGCGCATCACCTCGCTGAAGACGCGCGGCGGCACCTCGGCGAGCGGGATCGGCTGCCAATCCGTACGCGGGGTGAAGAGCACGCGGTCGAAGGTCAGGCCCTCCACCTCCGCCGGCGTGAGGTAGCCGGCATTGAAGACCACCCGTGCCGTGATCCCTGCGTTGTGGAAGGTCTGCCGTAACCCCTCGTCCTGGCTGCTGATCCACCCCCGCCCGCCGAACAGCGCTAGGGCCTGGCGGGGTTGCACCTGTTGCCCGCTGTAGCGGAACGAGGCGGCCTCATTACCGAGCCGCGTCTCGTTCTGAGTCACCACATACAGTTCGCGGAACACTTGCTTGAACGGCTGAATGCGCTCGGCGGCGAA
>JAICHN010000104.1 GCA_025924845.1 Chloroflexota bacterium
CCTCGGACTCGCGAGTCGCCGTTCATTCCTACCTCGCGACCGCAGTCGCGGGTCCTCTAGACGATCGCTCCGATCCATGACCCTCCACAGCCGCAGTCGCGGGTTCCTCCCCTATCACTCGGTGCCGCCTTCATCAGAGCCGATTGTACCTGCGCAGGACGTCACATAGCTGATCCAGGGGCAAGGCGTAGGCGGTGCGGCCGTTAATCCCCGTGGTGGTCACGGCGGCGCACAGGGCGTTCAGGATAGCTTCCTCCACCGCGTCGGCCGCCGCCTCGAAGAGCGGGGTCATGGCGGCACTGGGCAGCATGTGTACGGTGAGCGGTGTGGGCGAATCCGAGTTGGGTTCCAGACCCCGATTGGCGGTGGAAAAGGCCAGAAAAATGTCTCCGCTGCCGTTGGCGCCGATGCCGCCCATGCGGGCGATGCCCAGTGTAGCGCGCTGAGCCAGACGCCGACACTGCAGGGGCAACAGCGGCGCGTTGGTAGCGACGATCACGATGATCGAACCGGCGTCGGCAAGTTCAGGGCCTCCCGGCAGCGGCACCACGTCAGGCCCCAGTTCGCGGCCGACCGGCACGCCGTCCACCCTTAATTGGGCACGACTGCCGTAGTTGGCTTGCACGAGCACACCCACCGTCCAGGCGCCCAGGTCGGCCGGAAGCACTCGAGAAGATGTGCCGATGCCACCCTTGAACTGATGGCACATCATCCCCGTGCCGCCGCCGACGCAGCCTTCGGCTACCGGCCCGCCGGCGGCGCTGTCCAGGGCGGCGAACACGTGGTCGGGATGCACGTGAAAGCCGTTGATGTCCGAAAGGAAGCCGTCGTATGTTTCGGCCACCACGGGAAGGCTCCAGGAGGTGGCTCTTGGCCCAACGCCGTGACGCACATCGTAGGCGATCAGTGCATCGCGCACCACCCCGACGCTGTGCGTATTGGTGATCGCCATCGGCGTGGTGAGTAGACCCGTCTCATCGAGCCAGGGCAGCCCGGTCATCTCGCCGTTGCCGTTCAGTACATGGTAACTCGCGAAAAGCGGATCGGCTCCGATATTTCCCCCGTGCGGAACGATCACCGTCACGCCCGTTCTCACCGGTCCTTGCCCAACCACCAACGGCCCCTCGCCACTGATCAGCGTGGTATGCCCGACCCGTACGCCTTCGACATCGGTGATGGCATTCCAGGGTCCAGGCGTCATATCACCCAGGTTAATGCCCAGATCCCGCGCCCTCACCCGTCCTTCATTCGCCTGTCCCACCTTAGCCTCTCCCGTCCGGTAACAAGCCCTTTGCCAGATGCCGAATGGCCCGATCGGCGTGGAGCGTCTCCATCGCATACGGCCAGGTCCGTGCGAAGCCGAGGAAGGTGGCGGCGCCTCGTTTGGCGGTCTCCAGCGCATGGTCCACGAAGGCAACCGGCTCCACAATCGTCTTGTCGTAGAGGCTAGGGCGACGAGCGCGAAGCATGTCCACGGCATGCCGTTCCAGATCGTCGTCCAGGAAGCGGCCTGGAGAGGGGTCGAGGTCGGCCGCCGTGAGCGGCGCGAACCCGCCGTCCGCGTCGGCGGCCCGCAGCTTTTCCCGCTCATACAGGAACCGCCGTACGTCTTGCTGTAGTTTGGCGTAGTCAAAATCACGGTAGCTCCGCCCAGGCGGCGGCAAATGGCGAACGGGACGGTTCTTATCAAAATGGTAGGGCAAGCCTACAAGGCGGGCATTGATCACGAAATCAATGTCCTCGCCTCGGGTGATCGCGGGGTCGAAACCGGCCCGGCACAGCAAATCTCGGCTGAAGGTCATGTTCCCGCCGAGGGCGAAGAGCGAAGGGACGACATCCCCCGGTTCCTGCTCGATCCGCCGCAGCATGTCGTTCATCAGGGCAATTTTCCGCTCGAACGGATTGGGATGCTCCGCGGCATTGGGCTCTACCTCGTGCATACGGAAGCCGTGCTCATCAAGGTAATAGCTTGCCGCGCCATACACGCGATCCCCATTGGAGGCGCCGTGTACGATGGTCGCGGCGGCCCGGCGCAGGAAATAGGGATCTTCGACCACCTCGTCGTCGTCGAGTGCCGCCACCAGTTCGCAGTCGAGCAGATGTGGGATCAGCAACTGTAAGTTCCGGACCTGCGGGTAGCCCCTTGTATCAAACCAGGGAATCCAATCACCATGGCCCAGCGAGCGCAGCCGCCCGTGCAGCATGCGGGTATGAGCCGAGGTCCATAAGGCGATCGGCAACTCAGGGTACTTATCTCGAATGGTATCCACCTGATACGCGGCGCTGGTCTCCACATCGGGAGCCGAGGTAGAGACCAGGAGGATCACCAGGCGCGGCCGATCGCCGAGCGCATGTAGACTGCGGAGGAGCCGGGCCATGGTGCCGGATTGGTTGACCGGCGTAGGATGATCCTCCACGCTGTCGCCTACCCGACGCAGACCGAACGACCGGCTCCAGTAGGTAGGGACGACGACCGCCGTGCGGGCAATCACAGCCTCAATGGCGGGCGATGTCGCCGGGGCCTCCCCAGGCTGATAGTCAATCACGATTGGGCTCCCTATTCTCCGTAGAACCTTGCCGGCGCTAGGCTCGGGGACAGGGCCCGCATCCGCGGCCCGTCCTTACTTATTTTAGATTACGTGAATAATGCCGTTCTGGCCGGGATGGATCTGGCAGTCGTAGGCATAGGCGCCAGGCCGGTTGAAGGTCTTGCGAAAGGTGAATCCACGATCTTCGATCTGATCGTGGAAGGGGTGAAGATTGTGGCCACCCGACTTCCAGACAAAGAGTACCGTGGTACCCGCGCTGATCGTGATATTACTGGGTGAGAAACCGCCGCCCAGCTTCAGATCGGCGATCACGTCAACCTCGACGAGCTTGGTGCCCGTGCAGAGGCTGGTCACGGACGAGGGATACGGTCCGCCCCGTCCATCGCCGGGATCGGGAACACAGCTTGGGCTACGCGCGGGCGGAGTGGCCGTGGGGGCGGGACGGGCGCTGCCGCTCCCACCACCGCAGCCGGCAAGCAGCGGCAAGGCAATCAGGGTCAGCACGGCAAGAGGGCGGAGAGAAAGCCACACCCCTTTATCGTACCCTGAAACAGCTTGGATCAGCGATGCGCGGCCCCACCACCGTTCCTCCCTCCCTTGAGCCCCGTTCGCGGGAGAGTCTCGCGGCGTGCGAGTCGCGCATCGTATCCACCTATCGCGGCCCTCGGCAGGAAACCGAAGGAGCTTGGTGTATCACAGGACCCCGATTCGCCCCGCGTTTCGGGGTTCCCTGTGCATGACCTTAGGATGCCAGAGCAGTGTAAAGGAGCATTGAAGCCCAGATGAAATTTCGATGAAGGTTTACTGTCAACACGCGCGCCACGGCAAATACTTTGCCCAAGCCGATGCAAAAGTGCCGCGCCTGGTCACTCAGCGTGCAACCCTTACCGAGTTGAGGTTTCAATCTCCTTCACAAGACAGTTGTAGTGCCTGCCGTACTGAACACATACACCCCGCCCCTGGCATGGTCCTTGAATCCCGCCCCCGCCAGGCCGATACTTCCACTCAGCGCCACCGAGGAGCCGAATCCATCCCCTTGCTTGCCGTCGGCGGCGAGTAGTTCAGCCCGCTCCCGCCAACCCCTTCCCTGCCTCACGAACAGGTAGGCCGCGCCTCTGCTTCCCTGGCGATACCAGGCTCCCACCAACGCGGTACCGCCGCTCAGGGCTACCGTCCATCCAAACCAATCGCCTGCTTGGCCGTCATTGGCCAGTAAGGTTGCCCGCGGGGACCACTGCTCGCCCACCTTGGTAAATACATAGGCGGCCCCCTTGTTTCCCCGCGCGAACCCCGCTCCCACCAGCACGGTTGCCCCGCTCAGCGCCACCGACGTGCCAAAGGTCGCGCAGCAAGGGTTCCCGGGCGCCCTGAGTTCGGCTTGCTGAGTCCAGCGGCCATGCCCTCGGACGAATACATAGGCCGCCCCGCTGTCGTCTTGGGCGCCGGCCGCCCCGACCACCGCCGTGTCTCCGCCCAAGGCCACGGACGTTCCGAAGTAGGCATCCGCCTGTCGATCAGCCGCGGTGAGTTCGGCCTGCTCGGTCCAGGTGCTCCCCTCGCGCGTGAACACGTAGACGGCGCCGGCCGCGCCATGGTGATACCAGGCTCCCACCAGTGCCGTGTTACCACTCACGGCCACCGCTCGGTCAAACCAGTCGGCAGGGGCAAGGTCGTGGGCGGTGAGCTTGGCCTGCTCGATCCAGGCGTTACCATGGCGCACGAAAATATACGCCGCGCCCTTGTTACCTTCCAGGGAGGCGCCAACCACGGCGGTATCGCCATCCAGGGCAACCGCATTGCCGAACCAGTCACCGGGCCGCCGATCGGGAGCACGCAGCTCGGCCTGCTCGGTCCAGGTGCTTCCCCGATGCTGGAATACGTAGGCGACTCCGGTCCCCCGTCCTTGTCCCACGCGCCCACCAGAGCGGTGTCACCACTGAGTGCCACCGGACCTCCCAGATGATCGCCGGGCTCTCCATCGCCTGCCCGGAGCTGGGCCGCCGCGCTCCAGAGGGCGGGAGCGGCACTTTCCCGTCTACTCTGCTCCAGAGGTACGTCAGCCGGCGTGCGCCCCGGCGAGATTGGAGGCGGTCCCACCCAGCCGATCGGGAGAGGGGTCAGCAAACTCCGCGCGGACGCGGGTCCGATCGGGAACGATCGGAGCGAGAGCAGCGACGCGAGCAGCATGCAGGCGAAAGAGTAGCGGCCAATCGCGCTCATCTTCAATCTCCTTGATTCATAGTACCTGGTGCCTTCGAGCGCTTTCTCCGTGGGTCTACAAGAAAATTCCCGGCGTGGCGGCAATCGGGTAGATGCGCGGACTGCTTCATCGGCGCCTCCTCACGACACTCGTCGGCGCCTCGTATGGCCGCCGAACATGCCCCCTAGTCTGCGCTCATATGGGCCCTTGCGGTATGCAGTACTAACACCGCGACTAACATGATCACCTGCACCTTCCGCTCGAACCGGGTCGGGCATGCCACCACGGAGGCGGTATGATGGTGCGGGATAAAGCCGGCTTCACGACGAACTTCATTTCCGCTGGCGGTGTGATGGTAGATATTCACCACGTCCGCGCCGTGCTTGCGGTCCGGTATGGGCAGTGGGATCATGCCGTTCAGGTGGTGGACGAGAGCCTGGAGATCGCCCGACGTATGCCGTATCCGTACGCCGAGGGCCGCTTCTTGCGCCTATGTGGCGAGATACACCGCCTAAGGAACGAGCCGGGGCCCGCGCGGGAACGACTGTCCGCGGCCCTGGCCATTTTCGCCCGCCTCGGTGCCCGAAAGGATAGTATGCGGGTAGCAAGGGAGCTTGCGGTTTTCCGCTGAAGCTACATCCTGGGCGGTGTTATGAAGCCTTCCGCGGGGCCAGGGCCGGTAGCGGGGAAACAGCGGGAGAGGACGGCGGCACATAGTTGGGAAGGGCAACCGTAAAGGTGCTACCCAAACCGGGCGTGCTGGCGACGGTGATGCCCCCTCCGTGCGCCTCGGCGAGATGCCGCGCGATCGTCAGCCCAATCCCGGTGCCGCCCGCCATGCGAGAGCGCGACTTGTCGACCCGATAGAAGCGGCCGAATATCTGGTCCAGGTGCTCCGGCGCAATGCCGATCCCATTGTCTTTCACTGATATGCACACCTTGTCACGCTCCAGGTAGGCCGCGACCTGCACTCGCCCTTCGGCCGGAGTGTAATGAAGCGAGTTGGCCAGCAGATTGAGCAGCACCTGGAATAGTCGATCGGCATCTCCCAGGACCATCCCCGCACCCGGAGCCACCGTACCAATCAGATCGACCCCCTTCGCCTCGAATTGGGGGCGGGCCCGGCCGATCACCCCATGCACCAACTCTTGCACGGCGACCGGGTGCAGTTCCAGGGGAACCTGGCGCGATTCCAGCCGAGACAGTTCCTGCAGGTCACGCACCAACCGATACAGCCGATCCGCCTCGCTGTAGATCAGGGCATAGGTCTCCTGATCGGCCGGCATCACCCCGTCCAGGAGTGCTTCCATATAGCCTTTGATACTGGTCAGCGGCGTGCGCAACTCGTGCGCCACGTCGGCGATCAGGGCCTGACGGCGCGCTTCAGTCTGGGCCAGGGCATCGGCCATCTTGTTAAAGCTGTCGGCAAGCTGAGTAATCTCAAAATCATCCTTTACCTGCACGCGTTCCTCATAATGGCCGGAGGCAATGTGCCGGCTGGCATCCATAATCTGGTGGAGCGGTTCGACAATGCGCCGCGAGACAAATAAGCTCACCGCGACCGACGTGCCGATAGCCACGACCAGGGCGGCCAGCAGGCCCTGAAAGAGGCTTCGATGAAAACTGGGCACGTCCGAAGCGGCGAAGTGGGCCGAGAAATAGCCGGAAGAAAGGAGGCCGCCCAACACGGCAAGCATGCCGATACCCACCAGGCCAACTACCAGGTACGAGGCAAAGAGGCGCCAGATGATCTGGCGCCAGAGGCGGCGGGCCAGGGCGCGCGGCCCGGTCATCGGCCGGCGCCGTCGAACTTGTAGCCGACCCCACGCACGGTCTTCACGAAGGTTGGTTCGGCGGCGTCCACTTCTATTTTCTTGCGCAAGAGGCCGATATGCACGTCGACCACCCGCTCGTCACCCATGAAATCGTAGCCCCAGACGCGTTCGAGTAATTGGGCGCGGGTGAAGACTAGGCCCGGTTTGGCGGCAAGCGTGCGCAAGATCTCGAAGTCGAGCGCGGTAAGCACTACTTCCTTGCCATGCACCGTCACCTGATGGCGCCCCGTATCAATGGTGATCGTGGGAAAGTGGAGGATGGGCGGCTCCGCGTCCGGCCCGCTGCTGCCGCGTCGGCTGCGGCGAAGCACGGCCTTGATGCGGGCCACCATTTCCCGGCCGCTGAAGGGCTTTGTCACGTAGTCGTCGGCGCCCACGGAAAGGCCGATCACCTTGTCGGTCTCCTCGGAGCGGGCAGTGAGCATAATGATCGAAACATCGGACTCCTGGTGGAGCAGTCGGCACACCTCAAGACCGTCGATCTCCGGCAGCAGGAGGTCCAGCACTACCAGGTGCGGCCGTACGGCGCGCGCCATATGCAGGGCGCTTCTCCCATCGGAGGCGGTCGTCACCTCATAACCTTCACGTTCCAGGTAGGCCTGCAGCAATCGTACAATGCTGGCCTCATCGTCGACGATCAGAATGCGCGTGCCCTGGGCGGGCAGGGCTTCGATAGTGTTCAATGCGATTAGCTCCTCGTTCGCGAAATGTCACCCTTATGGTAACAGGAGCCCAGCATGCGTAAATTCGCCTTACGGTGATCGATCTCATACCCATGGCCACACGTTTGAGGTACACACCACCTCCATCCATTCGCCGATCATGGTATAGTGAAGGTGGACCATACTTTTCGTTGCGAAGGTCCGCCGCTAGGGGTGCGCTGCGTGCGCTGAGAGCCGGCTTGAAGCCGTCAACCCTCCGAACCTGATCCGGTTAGTACCGGCGAAGGGAAGCCGCAACGGCGCTCTTGAGATTTGGGCCGCCGGCTCCCGCATTCGGGGACCGGCGGCCCTTCGCGTTCGGCGGCTTGCCGCGGGGGAACGCGCTCATGTCCACACCGATTATCACTGTCGATCGAGTCACTCGCACTTTCGCCCAGTCGCGCGCCTCTCCGCTCCTTGCCCTGGGCGGCGTGTCGTTCACCGTAGCGGAGCGCGAATTCGTCAGCCTGGTTGGCCCTAGCGGCTGCGGAAAATCGACCCTCCTCCGTCTGCTCGCCGGCCTGGATTCACCCACCAGCGGCGAGTTGCGCGTAGGGGACGCCGCGCCGGGCAAACTGCTGGGTGTTTGTGGGTACATGCCCCAACGCGATCTCCTCATGCCCTGGCGCTCGGTGCTCGACAACGCCATTGTTGCCCTCGAGCTGGCCCATGTACCGCGCGCCGAGGCCCGACGCCAGGCCCGCGCCCTGCTCGATGTCTTTGGGCTGAGCGGCTTCGAGCATGTCTCGCCCACTACGCTGTCCGGCGGTATGCGGCAGCGGGTGTCGTTGCTCCGTACCGTGCTGGCCGGGAAACGGCTGTTGCTGCTTGATGAGCCGTTCGGCGCCCTTGACGCCATCACGCGCGCCGACCTGCACGAATGGCTGTCCGCCCTGCTCGAACGATTGGCGGCGACCACGATCCTGGTCACGCACGACCTCGATGAGGCCGCCTATCTTTCCGATCGGGTCTATATTATGTCATCTCGTCCGGGGCGTATCGTCGCCGCGGTAAGTATCGACCTGCCGCGTCCGCGACCCTACGACATCACCGCCACGGCGGAGTTCGCGGCGATCAAGCGCTCCCTGTTGGGAGCGCTCCGCACCGCCCGCCGCGAGGCGTCGGAACCGGAACGAGAGATGGGATGAGCAGCATGCCAAGCCTGGACCAGAGCACGATTAAGCCCGAGCGCGCCGCCCAATCCGGCCGCGTGGCGGACGATCGAGTGCGTAGCGCGGCGCGCTATGCCGCGGTCCCCTGGTTCCGGGCGGGTTGGTTGATCTCCCTCTTGATCGTGGCGGCGCTGCTCGGCGCCTGGCAAGGGGCGATCGTGCTCCTCCACCTGGAGTCCTATATCCTCCCGGCGCCGCTGGACGTGGTGCGAGCCTTCACCCTCCATGATACCCAGTCACTGATCTTGAACAACGTTGATATCACGATCGAGGAGGCGCTGGCCGGCTTTGTCGCCTGTCTGGTGGTGGGCGTTGCGCTGGCCGTGCTGATGTTCAGTTCCCGCGTACTGCGCGATGCCCTCTATCCGCTGCTGATTGCCTCGCAGGCCATCCCCACGATCGCCATCGGCGCGGTGCTGGTCATCGCTCTGGGCTACGGACCGGCGCCCAAGATCGTGGTGGTCATCCTCTACTCATTCTTCGCGGTAACGGTAAGCGTCTACGACAGCTTACTCACCCTCGACCCCGAGTTGCCCGCCTTGCTCCGCACGCTCGGCGCTTCACCGTGGCAGGTATTGCGGATCGCCCGGATTCCCGCTGCCCTGCCGGGCTTTTTCACCGGCGCCAAGTTGGCCGTGGCCTACAGTGTGTCGGGCGCCATTTATGGGGAATGGGTGGGATCTACAGGCGGCCTGGGTTATGCCCTGCAGATGGCATCAAACGCCATGGAAGCCCCTACCGTGCTCGCCATCGTGGTCGTGATGGCCGCGCTCAGCCTCGTTGCCTTCGCCGCCGTTGCCGTCCTGGAACGGTTTGCCACGCCCTGGGCGCGTAGGCGCCCCCCGGAAAAGGAGTAAGTACCCGATGAACTCTCGTGTACCCGGTTTTCTTGTTCGCGTCGTGCCGACTATCGCCCTCGTACTGGGCGCTCTGGCCGCGCCGGCAGTCCCGGCCGGCCGGGCGGCCTCGCCGCATAAGGTGACGCTCTGGCTGGATTGGTATCCGAACTCGGATCACGCCGGGATCTATGTGGCCATGGCCAAAGGATATTATGCGGCGGCGGGCCTGCAGGTGAAGGCTCAGGTGCCTGCCGGCGCCGCTGACGCCCTGAAACTGGTCACCCATGGCAACGGTGACATCGCCATCTCCTACGAATCGTCGGTGCTCCTGGCCCGCGACAAGGGCATTCCGGTCACCGCGACTGCCGCCATCGTGCAAAAGCCGCTCAACGCCGTGCTGGCCCTGGCGAGCACGGGCATAACGCGGCCTCGCCAATTGGTAGGGCACACGGTGGGCGTGGCGGGCGACCCGAGCGATTATACCGACCTCAAGGCATTGCTCAGCCATGATGGTGGCGACTACGGCAAGGTAAAGATCGTGAACGTGGGCTATAATCTGCTTCCCGCTCTCCTCGCGCACCGCGTGGACGCGATCATCGGCGCCTACTGGACCTGGGAGGCGTTGCAGGCGGCCCAAAAGGGCGTGAAGGTGAATATCATGCGCCTCGACCAATGGGGCGTGCCCACCTACAACGAGTTGGTCTTCGTTACGGGCCCTACCCAGTTGAAAAGCGAGCCGGACGTACTGCGCGCTTTCCAGCGCGCCACCTTCCGCGGCTACGCCTACGCGGCGGCCCACCCCGCCCAGGCAACAGCCATCCTTCTCAGGGCGCCTGGCGTGCTCTCCACCAGCGCCCCGCTCATCGAACACAGCATCAAGCTGCTTGGGCCGCTCTTCGCCGATAGCCATGGGCGCTACGGCACGATCACGCCCGCCAAGTGGCAAGCCTATGCCAACTGGATGACCGCCGGCCGTCTGCTCCCGGACCATCTGAATGTGACAAAGGCGCTCACCACGTCCCTCTTGCCCTGAAGGTTACATAGGGTTCAGGTTGGAGCGCGGGCCGGGCGGCCCGCGCTCCAACCTGAACAGGGCTGCCGTGCGTACGTGGACCGAGCCGCGCCACCGCCCGACCGGAGAGGCCCAGCGCCGGCGACTGCCGTGTATTTGCGGTCCGCACGCCGCAGATACCCGGCGTGACCGGCGATAAAGTACCATCAATGCATGAGCCATTTGAGCGATTCCCTGGTCCACTTCGGCCGCGAGGTGTGCGGTGATCCGGGCGCCGCGCTTCGTCGGGAGTGGCTGATCACCAATGGTTGGGGCGGCTATGCCTCCTCTACGATCATCGGGGCGAATACCCGCACCTATCACGGCTTGCTGGTCGCCGCGCTCCAGCCTCCGGTGGCGCGCGCCGTGTTGGTCGGTGGATTGGTGGTATGGGCGTCGGTGCGCGGCGTGCGGTTCCCCCTGGAAACGCATGAGTACTACGACGGCACCCTCGAGCCTACCGGCTATAAGCATCTGCAATCATTCCATCTGGAAGGGCAGCTTCCGGTCTGGCGTTACGCCCTGGACGATGCCTTACTGGAGCGCAGGCTCTGGATGGTCAACGGCGCAAATACTACCTACATTACCTATCGCGTACTCCAGGCCGTGAGCAACGTTGAACTGGAAGTCACCCCTCTGATCACCTACCGAGATTTTCACCACGCAAGCGGCGCCCCGGACGTACAACCGGCGGTTGAGGCGATAGACCACGGGGTACGAGTGCGCTTTGGCGCCGGTGCCCAGCCCTATCAGGTATTGCTGCCCGGCGCCGAATACCAGGCGGGAGGTGATTGGTACTGGAACGTGCGTTTCCGCGAGGAGACCGCGCGCGGACTCGGTGACCGCTCCGAGCTGTTTGTTCCGGGCCGCTTCACCATTTCACTCGACCCCGGCGCCGACTGCGCGCTCATTTTCAGTGCCGAAGCAACCGTGGACCTGGATGCCGGGCAGGCGCGCGCCCGCGCCGAAGAACGGCAGCGAGACCTCTTACGTAAAGCTGAGGCGGAAAGCGCCTCGCCGATGGTGCGCGGCTTGATCCTCGCCGCCGATCAATTTCTGGTCGCTCGGCAGCCGGCGCCCGGTGAGGATCAGGCCGAGACGGGTGGCACAGTGATCGCGGGCTATTACTGGTTCAACGATTGGGGCCGCGACACCATGATCTCCCTTCCCGGCCTTACCCTGCCCACGGGGCGCTCCGATGAGGCGGCGCGTATCCTACGCACTTTCGCCCGCTACGTAAAAGACGGCCTTCTGCCCAATAACTTTCCCGATCGCTCCGGCCAGATCCCCGGCTATAACACCGCCGACGCCACGCTGTGGTTCGTGCTCGCCATTGATGCCTATCACAGGGCAACCGGTGACCGCGCCCTGGTCGACGAACTGCTGCCCGTCCTTTGTCGGATCGTGGCGGCGCATGAAGCCGGCACGCGCTACCACATCGGAGTCGATGCCAGGGATGGGCTGCTCCATGCCGGTGAGCCGGGAGTCCAGCTTACCTGGATGGATGCCAAAGTGGGCGACTGGGTGGTGACGCCTCGGATTGGGAAGCCCGTGGAGATTAATGCACTGTGGTACAACGCGCTGTGTTGCATCGCGGCGTTCCTTAAGGAACGGCAAGATTCGGACGCCGAGCGGTTGCAGGCGCTGGCGGAACGCACGCGCGCCGGCTTTCAAGCTCGCTTCCTCAGTCCAGGCCGGAAGGGATTGGCCGATGTATTGGATGGGCCTGAGGGGGATGACTGGTCGATTCGCCCGAACCAGATCTTCGCGGTCAGCCTTCCTCACCGTATCCTCGATCCCACCGATGAGGCGGCGGTGGTTGAGGTGGTGGGCCAATACCTCCTTACCAGCTACGGACTGCGCTCGCTGAGCCCCAACGACCCTGCATACCAGGGTCACTACGGCGGGGACGTGAGGGCGCGCGACGGTGCCTATCACGAGGGTACCGCCTGGAGTTGGTTGCTCGGCCCCTATGCCGAGGCGCACTTCCGGGTGCATGGCGATGCTGCCGCCGCGCTCGCCTGGTTGGCACCGCTGCGAGACCATTTGGCCGACGCCGGACTGGGCAGCATCTCCGAAATCTTCGACGGTGACGCACCGCACCTGCCGCGTGGCTGCATCGCCCAGGCGTGGAGCGTGGCCGAGACTCTGCGTGTATGGCGGATGCTCGAGGAGCGGACAACGCCATAATGCTCAGGGCAAGACCTGCTGTTAAGCGGACGTGATAAGGTGAAATGGACTACAGTGAAAATGCATCCTCTCGGTATCTATCGCCGCTTTCCTCCCTACGAACCTTGGCGGCGCGGCGCTATCCGCTTGACAGCGGCCACAAGATCGCTAGGATCAGGGTAAG
>JAICHN010000105.1 GCA_025924845.1 Chloroflexota bacterium
GCGGGCCGCGCGGGCCGGCCCCCCGCGCCCCCCCCGCCGGCGCCCCACCGCGCGGGCCGGCCCCCCCGCGCCCGTAAGCAGATGGTCATCACTCCTTCGTGGTCTGCCGCCAGAGGCACCAGGGCCGAAAAACCGTGCCAAACGGCTGACCACCTGCTTAGAACAAGCGATCGTCCGCGGTTCACGATACACCAATGCGTTACTTAGTAGCCTGTCCATCGAGCCGATTCATTTGGTACCGTACCTTCGCGAGGGCGTGACTACCTGCACGGAGCGGGGGAGGAGAGGCGTGGCATTCTTGGGGCTGGATCTCGGCACGACCGGCGTGCGCGCGCTATTGATCGACGACGCCGGCGCGCCGCTGGGCGCCGCCACGGCGGAACACCCGCTGCATAGCCCGGCGCCGGGCTGGATGGAGCAGAATCCCGAGGATTGGTGGCGGGCCACCGGTTTAGCCGTGCAGGCGGCGCTACGCGACGCACATCTGGCGGGCGAGGCGGTACGGGCGATAGCGGTGTCCGGGCAGATGCACGGGGCCACCCTGCTTGATGCCTCCGGCGCGGTGGTTCGTCCTTGCATCCTCTGGAACGACCAACGAAGCGTGGCCCAATGCGCCGAAATCATGGAGCGGGTGGGCACGGAACGTATGCTTTCCATCACCGGCAATGTGGCCCTGGCCGGCTTCACCGCCCCCAAGCTGCTCTGGGTACGCGAGTACGAGCCTGCGCATTGGGCAAAGGTAGCGAAGGTGCTGCTCCCCCGCGATTACCTGAATTACCGTCTGACGGGCGCCCTGGCGAGTGAACCCTCCGATGCCGCCGGCACCCTCCTGTTCGACGTACGCGCGCGCCGCTGGTCGGACGAGGTGCTGCATGACCTGGAACTCGACTGGGAGCTTTTGCCTCCCATCGTCCCCTCGGCCGGAGTAATGGGTGTGCTCACCGCCGAAGCGGCAAACGCTCTCGGTCTCCAGGAGGGTGTGCCGGTAATGGGGGGCGGGGCCGACAATGCCTGTGCCGCCGCCGGCAATGGCGTGCTGGAGCCGGGCCAGATCCTCTGCAGCATCGGCACCTCAGGCACGGTGGTGGCGCCGGTGGGGTTGGAGGTTGGGACACCGGGCCACAATGTTCACCTCTTCTCGCATGTCTCGCCTCGCGTGAACTATCTGATGGGTGTCGTGCTTTCGGCCGGAGGGGCGCTCCGCTGGTTCCGCGACACCTGTGCGCCGGAGTTGACGACGGCGGCGCGGGCCGGTGGGCCGGATCCGTATGAGGTGCTCACCGCCGAAGCGGCGGCTACGCCCCCCGGCGCGGAAGGACTGCTGTTCCTCCCCTACCTGACCGGCGAGCGGACCCCGCACGGCAGTGCCCTGGCGCGCGGTGTATTCTTTGGGCTCAGTCCCCGCCATGGACGCGGTCACCTGACCCGCGCCGTGATCGAAGGGGTGAGCTTCGCGCTCGGCCAGTCGCTCACGCTGCTTCGGGGCGCGGGAGTCGATGCCGAGGAAGTGCGCCTAACCGGAGGCGGCGCGCGAAGTCCGTTCTGGCGGCAGGTATTGGCCGATGTGTTCGAGTGCCCTCTGGTCATTCAGGCGCACGATGAGGGACCCGCATACGGGGCGGCCCTGCTCGCCGCCGTGGGGGCGGGCGCCTTTCCCGATATTGAGACGGCCGGACTGTTGGCGAGGCCAAGCGGCAGGGTCGAGCCCGATCCTAAAGCCGCCGCCGTCTACCGACGGTCGGCGGCGCTGTATGCCGACCTTTACCAAGCGGTCGAACCGCTGTACGGTCGCCTTGCCGCCGACGGTGGGGCTACGTAGTGTCGGGTAGGGGCATGGTCTGCCCAGCCGAAGCCGCCCTCTGTGTCATCCGTACCATCTGTTCATCTGTGCTTCAGGACGCCGCGCCGAAACTCCAGGAGGTATATGCATGACCAATAGTCAGCCGGCGGAGCGCGAACGCCAGGTGCTCTGGCAGCCCTGGAACGATCTGGGGATGGAGCACCTCTATCTGCACGAGGACGCCGAGGGCGTTCACGCCGATGGCCTCTCCATCCTTCATGAAGGCGATGCGGTGATTCGCCTCCGCTACCAGATTCGGTGCACGGCGAGTTATGGGGTGAGGGAGGCTCGCGTGGTCCTCCTAGAGCCCGAGGAACGCTCGGTCATTCTCCAGGCGCACGCGGACGGCACCTGGACGGCCGGCGACGGTCGGTCGTTGCCCGCCCTGGAGGGCTGCATCGACATCGATATCAATGCCTCACCATTCACCAACACGCTGCCGATTCGCCGCCTGCGCCTGGCGCCGGGCCAATCGGCCGAGCTTCTGGTGGCCTACATCACCGTGCCTGCGCTCGAAGTCTACCCCGCCCCTCAGCGCTACACCTGTCTGAGCGTCGAGCGCGATCAGAGCGTATACCGCTACGAGGGACTCGGCACAAACTTTAGAGCGGAGGTACGGGTAGATATGGACGGATTGGTCGTGGAATACCCCGAGCTCTGCCGGCGCCTGTGGTCGCGCTAGGGCGAGGCGCCGGCCCGAGTGAGAGTCTATCCCTTGATGCTGCTCAGAGCTTCAACCAACTGATCGAGTTCGTCGTGCGAGGTAAAATACGGCGTGGCGATCCGAATGCCGTTCTTTTCGCCGACCAGGCGGGTAATGATCCGCTGGTCCCAGAGGGTCTTCTGGAGTACCGCGGCGTCGGTTCCCTCGATCGTAAAACTGGTAATGGCGGAGGAGAGTTCCCAGGCGTCGGGAGTGAGCACCGTCAGCCCACGAACCTCGCGCAAGTTACCGCGAAGATAAGCGGCAAGCGCGCGCTCGCGCGCCTCTATCCACGCCCAACCTAAGTTATCCAGCCACTCCACGGCATCAGCCAGCACGGCAACCACGGCCAGATTCTGGGTGGCGGATTCAAACAGATGCGGCGCGTCGCGATGATTGAGCATATCGGCGATCCCATCGCCATGTTCCTCGATTCCTCCCGCCATGTACGGCGGGGTCAGGTGCGCGCACGCTGCTTCACTCGCGACCAGAATGCCCGAGCCCTTGGGACCGCCCAGCCATTTGTGCCCATTGCTCACATAGAAGTCGCAGCCGATAGCGGGCACATCCACCAGCCACTGTCCCACTTCCTGGGTACCATCGATCAGAGTCAGGATAGGCCGATCACGACCGGCCTGGTTCAGCCGCTGGGCCAGCGCGCATATACCGGGACCGGGCACCCGGATGCCGGTCATCGAACTGACGTGGCTGCAGGCAATCAAGCGGGTGCGAGGAGTAATCCGCTCCTCAAGATTACGCAGGGTGACCGCGGGATCGGGATCGATGCTGAAGGTCTGGGTGGTAAATAACCCCCGGCGTTCGCCATATTGCCAGGGCAAATAGACGGCGGGATGCTCCTGATCGGAGATAATTACTTCGTCGCCGGGTTGCCAGGTCAAGCTGCCGAAGACATAGTTGATGCCGTCGGTCGCGTTGCGGCTGAATGCGACCCAGTTCGGTGGGACATTCAGGATGCGGGCGATAGCGGGGCGCGCCCTGGCGTACAGCGGCAGGTCCTGGTCTTGATAGCGTTGATGGCCGTAGCGCGCGGTCAGCGAAACCATGTCCAGGTAGCGATCGAGTACGGGCTGCGGGGTCAGTCCGTGGGTCGCCACGTTGAGATAGACCATATCATTCAGGGAAGGGAAAGCCCGCCGTACCTCATCTATTCGGGTAGTTTCTGCTGCCGGCATTGATACCTCGTCATTTCACGGCAATCTTGTCGTCTCGCAGGGCTCTACTCAGCCAAGGATACAGGATCGATTGGAGTGGCCGGCCTACATGGGGTCGAGGTTCGCAACCCCACGTAGGCCGAGCCGAAAAGGCGGAGGCCGGATCGCCTCGGGATGCGGCTTACTTCTTGAGGTACGTGTTCAGCATCCAGTCGTCCGTCTGCTGGGGAAGCGTGTAGGGATTGGCAAGTTTGGCGTTAGCGAGGTATGTCTGCACCGGGACGTACAGGAACGAAGCGGGCACCTGCGCGGCCATGAGCTTCTGGGCCTTCTCATAGAGCGCCGACCGCTTCGCCGCGTCGAACGAGTGATCCGCTGCCGCGACCGTCTTGTCATACTGCTTGTTGGACCAGGCATGGCGGCCACCGGTGACGAAGAGGTCCATGAAATCGCTTGCGTCCACATAGTCGTAGTTGTAGCCGACCATGTACAACGGATCTACGTGCTTATTGAGGTTGGCCGTGAACGTCTTCTGGTCGATTACCTTGACGTTGAGACTGATCCCCAGGTTGGTTTTGAGCTGGGACTGGATAAACTCAGCGGCGGGCTGGGTCGTGGTGATCTCGCCACTTGAATTGCGCAGATAAATCGTGATTGACGGAAAGCCCTTGCCGCCCGGATAGCCGGCCGCGGCCAGCAGTCCCTGGGCTTTCTTCACGTCGTAGGGCACGGTGATCGACTTGTCGAATCCGGGGAAGCCGGGCATGAGTAGCGTATAGTTCGGAAGGGAAACACCCTTGAGCACGTTGCTGGTCAAGCTTTGCCGATCGATGGCGAAATCAAACGCCTGCCGCACCCGAAGGTCGCTGAACGGCTTCGTGAACGTGTTATAAGTGAGGTACCACGAGTCATACGTGCTTGCCTTCACGAGCTGGTTGGCCGGGTACGTATGTTGGGCGACGGCAAGCTGTCCAGGATCCAAGGCAGGCGTATAAGTGATCTGCCCGGTCTTGAACTGTGCCAAATAATCGCCGCCGGGAATTTTCCAGATGATCTTACTATAGGGCGCCTTGCGCACTCCATGATAGGTTGGGTTCCGTACCAGGGTCAAGGCGACACCCGGCTGCCAGCTCTGCACTTCGTAGGGGCCGCTGAACACCATGTCTTTCACATTGGGCGCCGTGGCCCAGTTGTTTCCCACCTTGTTGATCACGTGCGCCGGTTCAGCCCACGTATAGACCATGGCGGCCGGCAAGTAGGAGCGGGGCGCGTCCGTGGTAATGGTCAGCGTATAGGGGTCCGGATTTCCCACGCCCAGGGCAGTAACCGGCATCTTGCCCGAGTTTACCGCGGCCCAGTTTTTGATCCCCTGTACCGTCTCGGTCCAGTACGTGAAGTCATAGGCAGTCTTGGGCAATGCCTGATTCCGTAAGGCGTTCGCGAAATCCAACGAGGTAAGCGGGGTGCCGTCGGTCCACACCATACCGTGGCGGATATGGAAAGTCCAGGTCAACTTGTCTTTGGAGACGGACCAACTGGTGGCGGCCACCGGATTGAGTTTGTTTTTGACGGGATCATACACCACCAGGGGATCCTGGATCAGGTCGGTGCCGTCTTGCCGGTTATAGATCGTTAAGTCCTCGTCCAGGTAGGGGCCTTCCTGGGATCCGCCAGGAATGGTAAGCACCTGCTGCGCATCCGGCGCCGCGTCTGCCGGCAACCCGGAAGCGGCTCCGGCGTATTGCCAGGGCACCACCATGGCCAGCAGGGCCGGAGCTAGAAAGATGCCGAGCTTCTTCTTCACGTTGTGTTCCTTTCACGTCGCGTCACGTTGGGACAGTTGAGCGACCTCACTCAGTTGGGTTGGGCGCCCATTTTAAGACCCTGGCTCAACTGTGCCTGGCGGAAGATCCTGACACCAAAGTGTCATGGCAAGCTTCGTTGCGACTAAAGTCGCGGTGTGTTCGGACCACGCATCCCCACTTTAGTGGGCGTTACCTTTCCATGACACTTTAATGTCAGGATCGGCCAGATAGATCCTCCTATCTCACACCCACCATTTCAGTGTTGAGATCAGTGCAAGGATGGTTGATTCACCGGCAGTCGTTCGCCCAGGTCGGTAGCTTTATCACCCCCTTTCCAATGCCCTCGTTCCGCCTGGATCGAACGGATGCGGTTATGCGGTTGGATCAAGGGCATCACGGAGCCCGTCACCAACAAACGACAGACTGAGCACGGTAATAGTCAACATCAACACCGGGAAGAGCTCCAGGAACCAGTAGTAGTCCGCATACGACAACCCCTCGCTGATCATGCTGCCCCAACTCGGCGTCGGCGGGTTCACCCCCGCACCCAAGAGGCTCAGGCCGGCCTCTACCGCGATGGCAGCGGGAATGGTGAGTGAGAAGGCAACCAGCATCGGACCCAGGGCATTGGGCAGCAGATGCCGAAAAATAATGCGAAATTGCCCCACCCCCTGGGCCCGGGCCGCCGTTACGTACTCCTCCTCACGCATAGTCAGCACGTCGGCGCGCACCAAGCGGCACATACCCATCCAACTGGTAAAGCTGATAATCAGGATCAATTCGATCACCCCGCCCCCGGTGAGCGTGGACAGCAGAATAGCAATCAGCAACGGCGGGACAATCTGGAACACTTCCAACACGCGCGAAATGATCCAGTCGGTTTGGCGACCGTAGAAGCCGGCCAGGGCGCCGAGGGGGATACCGATCAGGGCGCTGATAATCGCGGCGCCAAAGCCGATGGACAGGGAAATCCGGATCGCATAGACGTTGCGGCTGAAGAAGTCTCGGCCCACGGCATCGACGCCGAACCAGTGGGCGCCGGAGGGGAAGGCATAGGTGTTCGCCACGAAGCGCGTATCATCGTAACTGGCCGGCGTGATCAGCGGCGCCACTATTCCCGCCACCAGCAGCACGACCACGACCGCCAGGCCGACCAGGGCCAGGCGGTTTGCCGCGAAGCGCCGCATCCCGCGCCGCCAACCGGATACCATCGGTCCCAGTAAGGCATCACCGGCATCCTGCCGCTCCGCGGCCGACGGCGCGGGACGCCCGACCTCTACAACGCCGGCGCTTTGTTTCATCCATCTCTCCCAAGAAAGTACCGCATCGATCAGCTCACCGCGCCACGATCGGCCAGGCGAACGCGTGGGTCAAGCAACACATAGGCAACATCGGAAATCACGAACATGACGCCATAGAAGATCGAGATGATGAAAATCAAGGCCATCTCCAGGGGGTAATCGCGATTGAAGATGCTGGTGACGAAATACTGACCCATGCCGGGCACCCCAAAGATGTACTCCACGAAGATGGAGCCGGTCATGATCCCCGGCAGCAGCGGCAACACAATGGTGACGATCGGACGCAAGGCATTACGCAGCACGTGCCGGATCACTACCTGACGGGGAGCCAGGCCCTTAGCCCTGGCCACCACCACATAGGGGCGAGCCGCCATGTCGAGCATGCTGGAGCGCGTGTAACGCACCACCGGACCGAGCGGAATTGTCGAATATGCGATGATCGGTAAAACCCAGGTGGAGGGGCCATTCCAACCGGAGGCGGGGAACCAGCGCAGCGCCACGGCGAAGATCAAGAGCAGACCGATACTGATCACGAAGGAAGGCAGGGTGATCGAGGCGATCGAGACCGTCGTAGCCAGATAGTCGATCCAGGTGTTACGCCGGAGCGCCGCGGCAATACCTAGCAGCATCCCCACCGACACCCCGAGCAGGATGCCCATACCCCCGGCGAAGGCGCTGATCGGCCAGACCCGCCCCAGCAGGGCGGAAATAGGTTCGCCGGGATCCTGGTACGACTCGCCAAACTGTAAATGCAACGCATTCCAGAGGAAATTCCAGTATTGCACGGGCAGGGGTTGATCCAGATGGTAGAAACGGTTGATATTGGCCACCTGCTCCGGCGTGAGGTTAGTCGATTTCTCGGCATTGAAGGGGCCGCCGGGAATGGCATGCATGATCAGGAAGACGACCAGGGTGGCCGCGACCAGGGACACCAGGAGCGACCCAATCCTCATGGCCAGGTAACGGGTCATGCGCTATACCTCCTTCCGCCGGCTAGTCGAATCTTAAGCCGTAGGCTCCGGAACGGACCCGCCCCGTGTGTCGAGACCGATGGCCGAATAACCCGTCCACGCCGGCAGCCTCCTCCATATAGTGATAGTGCGCTTAACGACGTTACAGTGCGGTTAACGACGCAGGCCCGGATGGCGTTGAATTGTGGTGCTCAAATGCTCGTGCATGGCGCGCCGCGCCGCCGCCGCGCGGCGGTCGCGAATCGGGCGGAGAATCCTGGCATGGGCCTCGTAGCCAAGCGGCAGAAATGAGGCGTCTACCGCTCCCTGGAGGACCGGCGAGCGCGCCGGATCGTAGGCAATATGACTTTCGATGAGCGGCTCGAGCATGCGGGCCAGAATGAGATTATGGGACGCCTCGGCTATCGCCAGATGGAACTGGGAGTGCGGGTTATAGCCGGCCGGGGAGCTGGGTGAGGATCCCGCGTGCATCGCCTCCAGGGCCTCCGTAATGGCGACGAGGTCGGCGCTGGTCGCGAATTGGGCGGCGCGCTCGGCGCTCGCCACCTCGATGATGAGCCGGGCGTCGAGTACATCATCAAAGGTCTGACGTCGGGTCTCTTCGATCAATTGGCGCATTGGCCGCAGGTAGGCGGTGCTGAGGTCGGCGGCCACCACGGCATGTCGTCCCTGGCGTACGGTCAGAATGCCCTGGGACGCCAGCACGCGCATCGCCTCGCGGACGATGGTGCGGCTCACGCCCAGCTGCTCGCACAATTCGCGCTCCGACGGCAGGCGCTCACCGATCGCCAGGTGTCCCTCGGCGATGGCGTCACGCAAGCGCTGTACCACCATCTGGTGGCGCGACTGTTCGCGAGGCAGTTGCGTGAAGACGACGGGCGAGGTCATGGCGCCCTTTCACCGAACCTAGTATATGGGTGCTTAGTATACCAGTGCGCTACGCCCTGTCAAGCGGTTGGGGGAAACTAAAACACCAAGCCCAGTCAAGCATTTGCCGGGAACTTGGGTTACCCGCATAATAAGCTTCGGTTCATTTCATGCGTGTGCCGCGTAATTTGTCGGGTGCCTCTTGCGTATCCGGGCGCGATGCTGTATACTGGGCCGCGGTTAAGGTCAGCATCCCCGAAGATGCAATCCGGGACGCCTCCCGACTCGTCGAGCCGCCACACCTCGATGAATCCCGCAGCCAGCGGCTAGGCTCACCGGGCAGCTTGCTCGACGTGCTTCCTTGCCACGTGGTTAACCCAAAAAAGTTCAAGGGATTCAGAGGCGTTCATGTATCAGGATAAGACCCTCGTCTGTCGGGATTGCGGTGGAGAGTTCGTTTTCAGCGCTGGCGAGCAGGAGTTTTTCGCGTCAAAGGGGCTGCAAAATGAGCCTGGCCGCTGCCCGAGCTGCCGGTCTGCACGTCGCTCAAACGGTGGTATGGGCGGCGGGTCGCGTTCGAGCGGCAGTCGCGAAATGACGACGGTAACCTGCTCTTCGTGCGGCCAGCCCGCGCAGGTTCCGTTCGTGCCGCGCAACGACAAGCCGGTCTACTGCAGCGACTGCTTCTCGAAGCAACGCAGCTACAGCGGCAGCTATCGCTAGCGCTATCGGTATACCAACCGACTAACGTTATAAGAAAGCCCCTGAAGCTCGTGGCGCTTCAGGGGCTTTCGTTCTATCTCCGGCCGGACTCGGCTTATACCTCGGTAATTACCGGCAACACCATCGGACGCAAGCCGATCTGCTGCTGCACGTAGGCGCCGATCGTTTCTTTGATCAGATCCCCCAGTAGCCGATACTCAACCTCGCCCCGCCGTTGCCGTTGCAGCACTCGAAGCACCCGTTCCTGCGCGCCGCTTAGTAGTTCGTCAATCTCCTGGGGAAGGCCGCGGGCGATGATCTCCGGGTTCGAGATCGGGCGCCCCGTATTCCGCTCCACCGCCACCGCCGCGATCACCAGCCCATCCGCCGCCAGGGTCCGCCGATCGCGCAGTACAACGCTATTCACCTTGCCCACGGTTAGACCGTCGACCAACACCGAGCCATGCGGCACCTGGCCGTGGATGCGACCCCGTTGTATGCCCAAGTCGAGAATATCGCCCAAACCAGGCAGCAGAATGTTCTCCTCGGGAATACCCTGCTCCATGGCCAGGCGCTTGAAATGCACCATCATTCTGTACTCGCCGTGGAACGGTGCCGCGTAACGGGGCCGAACCAGGCTGAGCAGTTCGCGATGCTCCTCACGCGCCGCGTGGCCCGAGACATGGATATTCGGTGTCACGCTCGGATAGAGCACGTCCGCGCCGGCGCGGAAGAGGTTGTCGATAGTGCGGGCTACCGTCTCTTCATTTCCCGGCACGGGTGTGGCCGCCATCACCACGGTGTCCCCTACCGCGATGCGGATTTGCCGATGCTCGCCCGCCGCGATGCGCGATAGGGCCGCCGCCGGCTCGCCCTGGCTGCCCGTGGTGATGAGTACGAGCTGTTCGGGACGCCAACGCTTCATGTCGTCGGCCCGAATGATGCTGCCCTCCGGCACGTCGATATAACCCAATTCGTGGGCGACGCTGAGATTCCGCTCGATCGACCGCCCAACCAGCACGCTGACGCGCCCCAACTGATGGGCCGAGTTCACCACGTTCGCTACGCGGTCGATATTGCTGGCAAAGGTAGTAACGATCACCCGGCCGGGCGCTCGCTTCAGAATCTCCTTGAGCGCATCGGTCACCACGCTCTCGGGACCAGTACGGCCGGGGCTCTCAATGCGTACGCAGTCGGCCAGGAGGGCGGTCACGCCCTCATCGCCCAGGGCCTTCAGACGGGCCACGCTGCTTTCGGGCATCCCGGCGAACTTCCAGTCACCGGTGTAAATCACCGGGCCGACCGGCGAATGGATGACCACGCAGTAGGCATCGGGGATGCTGTGCCCGACCGCGATGAATTCGATCTGTAACCCGCCCAGGCGCAGCCACTTCCGGGGATCCACCGCTCGTAGATCCACCAGGTGGCGAGCGTTGCGCTCGACCAACCGAGCCTCCGCCAGGCCCAGGGCAAGCGGCGACCCATAGATCGGGATGGGCGTGGGACTGTCCAGCGAGGCGACCACGAAAGCAAGAGCGCCGATGTGGTCTTCATGCCCGTGTGTGATCACAATGCCGCGTAATTGATCTACATGATCTTTGATGTAGCGCGTGTCGGGAATGATCAGGTCGATGCCCAGCAGCTCATCCTCGGGGAAGGTGACGCCGGCATCGATCATCACCAGGTCACGTCCATACTGGAGCAAGGTGCAATTCTTACCTACCTCGCCCACGCCCCCCAGGGGAATCACCCGCAGGGATGTATTTGCCGGGGCCTGTACCTGCCGCGCCGCTTCGGTTTGCTCGGGTTGTCCATCCCGCGGCCTCATATGCGGGCGCGTCCCTCGTGAGTGTGCGCCGGCACGGCGCAACCCTGTTCCTTCTGTCATTCCTCCTCCTGTCGTTTGATCCTTCTGTTCGGAGTGTACAGGAACTATTGTCAACGCGAAGTGCAGTGGTCTTGTGTATACTGTTGCCTGCCGGCGGGTACGATTCGAGGCCCCCTACCTGCGTGATCAATACAGATGTGGGACGTACGGCGGCATGCCGACGCCTGGCTCCGGTGGGCGGCAGCCGCTCGATGGGGGCATGGACTCTCGCCCTCGACTCGACTAATCGGGGACGCGAGGGCGGCTCTTCGTGCGTTCAATCCATACGGGGAACCAGTTTCCGCTCGGCTTCATCATACCGGACGACCCGGATCTGCTCCGCCGCGATCTGCTGTTCGCCACGGCATGCGGGCTGAACACGGTGCGCTTGATCGCCGGCACGCCCCTGCTCTCCTAATCGGACCGCTGCGACAAGATCGGGCTGCTGGTCTACGAGGAGAATCCGGCGGTCGGGGTACTTGGGTCAGGTATGCTAGACTACCCTTTGCACTTCGCAGAGCCGAATGGAAAGGACCCGCTTCCCCGTGGCCAAAAAGAACCGCGGTAAACGTGCCAACCCGCCGACCACTCGCGCCGCCGACGAATCGATCGGGCTGCTCCGCTTCGTCCAACAATTGTCCAGAGATCAGCAATTCCCGGAAGCGCTGCGGGCTGCCCAAACCCTGATCGAGAAAGATCCCCTCAATCCGCTTTCTCATGCGGTCATGGGCAGCTTATTGCTTCAGATGAGCCAACCACACGAGGCGATCCGCCGTTTTGAGATGGCGGTGCATTTCGGCATGGACCGCAACCCCGAGATATTACGCAGCCTCGCCATAACCAGTACGCTTGCCGGCTACCCCTTCCTTGGGGCCCAAACCGCCCGTGCCGCCCTGGCCCTGGACCTCACGGAGGAGCAACGGGCCCTGTGTACCACGATCGCCACCGCCGCCGAAAATCTCCTGCCGGAGTTGATTGGCAAGCAGCCGATCGATCCCGAGACCGCCGAACGGGCCGCCCTTCTCGTGGAACAGACCAATCGCGCGCTCTACAACGAAGACCTCGATCGAGCGAAATCCCGCGCCCTGGAGGCAACCAAAGTCGCCCCCGCCTGGCCTTATGTTTGGAACACCTATGCCTCATTGCTCTTCGGTGAGGGCGACGTCGAGGGCGCCATTGGCGCCTTACTCGAGGCCAAACGGCTCGCTGCCATGCCTGACCAGATGATTACGCTGTCCCTGATCCGCATGTATTCAGTGGTCGGCCGACAGGATGAGGCCGAGGCGCTGGTCGAGGCGATGATTGCCGATCCGGCGGCCTATGGGGTCGAGGAAGACGGCCTTGGGCGCGCCGAGGCCGTTTTGGGGCGCGATCAAGCAGTGTTCGACTTCTTGCATCCCTTCCTCGAA
>JAICHN010000106.1 GCA_025924845.1 Chloroflexota bacterium
CCAAGATCGGACGCTACCGCCCCGAGATTGCCCAGTACGACGGCGATGCCCCGCCGGTCCTCCAACGTCCGGTGCAGCGCCAGGGCCTCCTCATACAGGACCACCGCCCGCCCGTGATCGCCCTGGACGTTTGTCAGGTTCCCGGCCCCGGCCAGCACCCGCGCGCGAACCACCGGTGAGCCGCCTCCGCCTGCCAGCGCCTCCTCCAGCCGGCGCCGTCCCTCGCTCAGGTAGCCACGCGTGAGCCAGAAGCGCCATAGCGACCCCGCCAGCCGCAGCCCTTGTTCAGCGTCATCGCATTCCTGCGTCCAAGAGAGCGCCGCCCGCAGGTTGTCATACTCGACCTCCAGCCTGCCCAGCCACTCCCCCTGGTCCGGCCCTCGCAGCCGGGGTGCTGCTTCCTCGGCCAGCACCACGTACCAGGCTAGATGCCGGTCCCGCACGCCCGCGCCTCCGCCCTCGGCGGTCAGCCGCTCGGCCGCATACTCCCGCACCGGCTCCAGCAGCGCGTACCGTCCCTCCCCATCGCTCTCCTGCAGCCCCACCAGCGACTTGGCCACCAGGCCCCCCAGCAGCCCCGGCAGCGGCCAGCCCTCAAGGGCCGCACCGCCGCACACCGCCTCCGCCCCGCCCAGCGCCCAGCCCCCCGCGAACACCGACAAGCGCCCCAACAGCAACCGCTCCGGCCGCCCCAGCAGGTCGTAGCTCCAATCCAGCGTCGCCCGCAGGGTCTGCTGCCGAGCCGCCGCGTCCCGCGGCCCGTCCGCCAGCACTCCAAGACTCCGCTCCAGTCGCGCCAGGATCTCCCCCAGCGGGAGGCTCCCCGCCCGCGCCGCTGCCAATTCGATGGCCAGGGGAATCCCACTCCGCTCGCGGCAGATTCGCACCACGGTCGCCGCATTCCCCGCGCTCAACGTGAAGTCCGAGCGGCATGCCCGTGCCCGCTCCACGAACAGTCGCACCCCCTCATACTCCGCCAAGGTCGCCGGTGCTTGCTCGCCGGCCGGGGGCAACACCAGCGAGGGCACCCGGTAGCTCATCTCACCCCTCATGCCCAGCCGCTCGCGGCTGGTGGCCAGCAGTTGTAGGCGCGGACAACTCCCCAACAACCCTGCCGCCAGTTCCGCGCAGGCTGCAGACAACTGCTCGCAATTGTCCAGTACCAGCAGGAGGCGCTTGTCCTGCAGGTAACCAGTCAGCGTCTCCAGGGTGCCGCGGCCCGGTTCCTCGCGCAGCCCCAATGCCCTGGCCACCGCCTGCCGGCCAAGCCCGGGTCGGCGAGGGCCGCAAGCTCCACCAGCCAGGCCCCGTCCGCGTAGCCCTCCAACAACTCAGCTGCCGCCGCCAGTGCCAACCTGGTCTTGCCGACGTCCCCCGCTCCCACCAGCGTCACTAATGGCGCCTGGCGCAGCAATTCCCCCACCGCTGCCAGCTCCAGCTCCCGCCCCACGAAGCTGCTCAATTGCGGCGGCAGGTTGGTCGGCGGCACGACCGGAGACCGCAAGGGTGGGAAGGCGGCGAGCCGAAGCGGGTGCAAGACCTGGTAGATGGGCTGTGGTCGTTCCACCACGCTCAGCGGGTGCCGACCTACCTCACGCAGCCGCAACCCCTCGGGCAGGGCGCCCTGCACTTCGTTCACGGTAGCCTGGGTCACCAGGATCTGGCCGGGGTGGCCCAGTCGGGCCAGCCGCGCCGTCCGCTGCCGGGCCGGGCCGGCGTAGTCGCCGGCGCCCGGCGACGCCCAGCCGATATGCAGCGCCAGGCAGATCGGCAGTGCCTGCTCGCCCAGCGCCTGCTGCAGGGCGCAAGCGGCCGTCAGGGCGTCGCCGATACGGGGGAAGATGCACACCGCTCCGTCTGGACCGTCCGGGGAGTCCACCGTTCGCCCCCCATGTCGCGGCACCACCTGCCGCAGTGCCAGAGCCAGTCGCGAGTGCATGTGCCCCAGCGCTGGCGGGCGCTCAAGCTGGGGCGCGGGGACGGACACCGGCGCGCAGACGAGGAAGGTGAGGACTCCGGCCGGCGGCGAGGGCGCCGGCTGCGGGACGGGGGGACCGGCTCGTGCCGCCTCGCGGCAGGCGGCCGACAGGTGATCACGCTCAGAAGGCGCCAGGCCTAGGGCATCGGCCAGGGCGCCCACCAGCAAGTCGAGCGTGGCCCGCCGCGGCAGGTAGCCTCGTCCCGCCTCCAGATTGCTAATCGTGGTAACGCTCACTCCGGCCCGCTCGGCCAGGGACTCCTGGGTAAGCTCGGCGCACTTGCGGCTGCGCACGAGCAGGGCGCCGAGTGGGTTGCGTCCTGCAGTCGCCAATGTCCGCCACCCCCTGCCCGCGCCCTGCCGTCCCCCGGACCACGTTGTCGCGCCCGCGACAATGCCTGTGAGCGTAGCACAGAGTACACGGCCCGACCATCAGGCGATACACTGCGATGTCCCGCTCAGTCGGGTCCTCATGTATGACGAGGCACCGCTGTATAATGAACGCTGCCCAACCACTGATCAGTTCCCCGATCAACCCGATCGCCGGCATGCAGCGGAAAGCTTGCGCGCCATGTCAGAAACGCACACACTGACCGGATCCCACGCCGAATCCGGCGCGCAAACGCCGGAACATTTCGACGTGCTGATCGTCGGCGCGGGCATCTCCGGCGTCGGCGCGGCCTATCATCTCACCGAGCAATGCCCCGGGACCACATTCGTAGTGCTTGAAAGTCTGGCAAGCTACGGCGGCACCTGGCTGACGCACCGCTATCCCGGCATCCGCTCCGACAGCGACCTCTACACCTATGGCTACCGATTCAAGCCCTGGACCAGCGCGCCCATCGCCTCGGCTGCCGAGATCCTCAAGTACATGGGCGAGGTGATCGAAGAGAACGGCCTGGGCCGGCATATTCGCTACCACCACCGAATCGACTCGGCCCGCTGGTCCAGCCACGAGCAGCGTTGGACGATCGAGGCGACGCGGACCGACACGGCCGAGGCGGTCCGCGTCACCGCCAATTTCCTGTGGATGTGCCAGGGCTACTACCGCCACGCGCCAGGCTACACGCCGCGGTGGACGGCTATGGGGCGCTTTACGGGCACCTTAGTCCATCCCCAGACCTGGCCCGAAGACCTGGACTACAAGGGCAAGACGGTGATCGTGATCGGCTCCGGCGCCACCGCCGCGACCCTCATCCCAGCCATCGCCGACCATTGCGCCCATGTCACCTTGCTGCAGCGTTCGCCGACCTACTACCTCACGGACCGAAACGCCAACGAGTTGGCCGACACGCTTCGCGAATTGGACGTGCCGGAGGAGTGGATCCACGAGATCGTGCGCCGCAAGATCGTCCACGACCAGGACGTCTTCACGCGTCGCTCGTTGGAGGAGCCTGAAACGGTCAAGCAAGAACTCCTGGCCGGCATCAGCGCCTTCATTGGCCCGGAAGCGACGGCCGCTCACTTCACGCCGACCTATCGGCCCTGGCGCCAACGAATCGCGGTCGTGCCGGACGGCGACATCTTCCAACGTGTTATGGCCGGCAAGGTCTCGGTGGTCACAGACCACATCGATCGGTTCACCGAAACTAGCATCCTCTTGCAGTCGGGCGCGGCGCTGGAGGCGGACCTCATTATCACCGCGACCGGCTTCAACCTCAACGTCCTTGGCGATATCGTCATCGCCATTGACGGCGAACCGCTGGAGTTCGCCAATACCGTCACCTACCGTGGCATGATGTTCACCGGCGTTCCCAACCTGGTCTGGGTGTTCGGCTACTTCCGGGCCAGCTGGACCTTGCGCGCCGATCTGATCGCCGATTTCGTCTGTCGCTTGATCAATCATATGAAGCAGCGCCGGGCGCGCAAGGTGACCGTGGCGTTGCGCGCGCAAGACAGGGACATGAAGCTGTCGTCTTGGATCGATCCGGAGAACTTCAATCCAGGCTATCTGCTGCGCGGCATGCACCTCTTGCCCAAGCGCGGCGACAAGCCGGAATGGCAGCACACCCAGGACTACTGGGCTGAGCGCAAGCAGTTTCCCGCCATAGACCTCGACGACGAGGCATTTGTGTACGAATGATCGGGCCGGCGCTGCCTCGGCCGGCACCTTCCGGCGTGTGATTGAAAACCTTCAAATACTATGTGGCCCGTGCAATCTCGATAAAGGTGCGGACCTTTAGCGGCCCGAACCGAAGGCGTCCACGGGTATTGGATACATCAACGAAGAAGGGGCCTGCGGCGCAGGCCCCTTTCCTCCGGTGGACGATAGTCGGGGCGAGAGGATTCGAACCTCCGGCCTTCTGAACCCCATTCGGCCCAGGCTTCTGGTAGCTGGTAGTATCTCATGGTAGACCATAGTACATCACCAGAGAAAATAGATCGATACAACCCTTCCTTGGTGGTAACTGGTAGTAGCCCGTAGTAGGCCGTTTTAGCCCCGTCGTAGTAGTCAAATAGTAGTTGGGAACGGCACGGAATCTCTCCGAACACCGGGCTAGGGCACGGCGGTTAGCCGCATCGTGGGCTGGCCGGGTACGAGGGAACTACCCTACACCCTGGCCGTCCACCGCGTGGTGGACATGCCGCTTGACGTGGCCGGGGGGTGCTGACAACACGATTGCATACGCATCCGCGATGCATTATCGTGAGATGTAGATAGTGTGTTCTACGCTGTCGCAGACACGACAAATCGCGGATGCTCTGATTGGCGTCTCGACATCCGCGATTTGTCTCACGTTTCGGCCGGAGCAAACCAGCCGTTGTCGTACATTGTCCGACAAACGAATCATGGCACAGCCTGTTACAGGTGTCAACACCTGTCTACACCAATGTCCGTACCGATGGTTGGGCTCTGGCCGGTTGGAGGACAACCGGTGAGACCACGAACGACCAACACGAGCGTACCGAAACTCGCGTACTCCAAACACGAGGCCGCGGCGGTGCTGGGCATCGGCCTGACGACGTTGCACCGCGAGATCGCCGCCGGCCACATCCGACCGGTGCGCTGTCGCAACCGCGTCATTATCGCAGCGAGCGAGTTACAACGGTTCCTGAATGAACGCGCCGGCGCGGCTCGGCAGGTGTCGTGATGCCTGCCTCAGCGCGAGCGCACCTGCAACCAGTGCCGGACAGCGAGCAACCAGCCGACGCGCCCACCGACGCCGTTTGGCTCACCGTGCCCGAGGCGGCACGCCTCTTGCGCGTGGGTGAGTCGCTGTGCTGGAAACTAGTTCGGGATCGTGCCATCCCCTCGCGGCGCATCGGCCGCTTGGTCCGTGTGCCGCGATCCGCAGTTGTCCCCGCGTAGAACGTCAAAAGCCGCCTTGGCGGGAGGCGGCTTCTGAAGGCGCGGGCTGGATACGATTCGCTCCCGTCAGTGTACCACGCCCGCGTTACGCCCACCTGAATGATGAGGACGTAGCGTGTTAGTAGACAGTAATCTAGTACACATCCCAACCGACTTGCGAGCCCTGCCCAACTGGGTGTGTCACCGCGACAAACAACCGTTCAATCCCCGTACCGGCTACGGCAACAGCCACAGTGACCCACGCACCTGGACCACGTTCCCCGAGGCGTACGCCGCCTGGCATCGCGGCTATCACGGCCTGGGCTGCGCGATCACCGTGCCCTACGTGGGAATCGACTTCGACCACTGCGTAGATCGTGCCACCGGTGCTATTGACCGCTGGGTAGCCGAGTGGCTGGCCCGCCTGGACAGCTACAGCGAGTACAGTTTCAGCGGGACCGGCATCCACACCTGGGTACGCGCGGCGCTCGATGCAGCGTGCAAAACGCCTCGGGCCGAACTGTACGGCCGCGCCCGCTTCTTCACGATGACCGGGAACCGGGTACTGGGCACACCCGCTGCGATTGAGGCGCGACAGGACGTAGTAGACGCGCTGGTAGCGGAATTGCGGCCCGTGCGCAGCGGCGCGGCGATAACGGAGGTGTGGACCGGGACGGTAGGTGGTAGTCCGGCCACGCTGCGGGAGCGAGCGGCGGCCGGACGTATCCGCCGCGTCACGCTCTCGTTGCTGGACTCGACTGGAGCGGCCGGCTACGGTTCCGCCAGCGAGGCTGATTCGGCGCTGGCCTGTGCCCTGGTGGGCGCGGGCCTGACCGCCGACGAGGTGTTGGCGCTGTTCCTCGACAGCCCACGCGGCGGCGACGCGATACGGCGTAAATCGGCGCGGCATGGGGAGAGCTACCTACGCCGGACGGTGGAACACGCGGCGCGGCACGTGGGGCCGGTTCTGGCGCCGCTCGGAGGGTTACGGGTGCGGCTGGGCAACGGCGCCGCTGTGGCGTGGCGGCTGGCCGGACGGCCGCATGGGGGACAAGTATGAACACGATGCACGCTCTCCCCGAGCCGACACCGGGCGCCCAGGTAGGCGCCGTGCTGTTGACCGCCACGGCCGCCACGCGGGACGAGGACGGCATTACCGCAACCGTGCAAGCGGTCAACGGGCACGTGCTGTGGTCGGACGTTGCCACGCTCACCACCGCCACGGGCCGAGCCGACTGGGCACGTCAGGCCGGGCCGCGTACCGGACTGGCGACTGACGAGATGGAATCGGGATTGCTGGCCCTCGTGCCGTTGATCGACGCCGCGCTACGCGGTCTGCCCGTCCTGGAGTGGCGGCCCATCGTGCCGTTGGGCGCGGCGTTGCCTGCCATGCCGTTTCCGGTTAAATCGCTCCTGGCACCCACCCTGATCAATTTCGTCAACGCGGTAGCAAACGCTTACCGGGTGCCGGCCGATTTCGCGGCTGCGGGCACGTTGGGCACGCTCTCCGGTGCCATCGGGCATCGGCGCGTTCTCCACCTTGGGGGTGAACTCTACGCCTCCGCCTGCCTGTGGATAGCCGCCGTTGGGCGGAGCGGCAGCGGTAAAACGCCGCCGATTAAACGAGGCGTGCGACCGTTGCGGGCACTTCAGGACGCGGCGATCAAACGCTATCAGGAGAAACAGAAAGAGTATCAGTCCGATCTGGCGGAATGGGAAGGCGGCAAGCCCGGCGCACGCGGCCCGAAGCCCGAGGCGCCCACCCTGCCCCGCGTGCTGATCAGCAACATTACGATTGAATCGCTAGCGTCCGACCTCCGCCACGCTCCGGCCGGCGTGCTGCTGGTGCGCGATGAACTCGCGGCCTGGCTGGCCGCGTTCGACAAATACAGTAGCGGCGGGGGAGGCAGCGACCGGGCCGCGTGGCTGGAAATCTGGTCACACGAAACCATCGATAACTCGCGGAAAACGGGAGAGGATCGGCTGATCTACGTCCCGAATCCCTACGCGGGCGTGGTAGGCGGCATTCAGCCGAACCGCTTGCATGAGTTGATCGGTACTCAAGACGACGGAATGGGCGCGCGGGTACTGCTGTGCTACCCTGATGCACCGATTGCCCCGTTGTCGGACGCCTCGATTGATCACGAGGTGGAGGCCGCGTACGGCGCACTGATCAACACACTGTGGACGGCGCCTTATGACGAGCGCGCCGAACCGATCCGGCTGTCGAATGAGGCGCGACGCCGTTACCGCGAACGAGACGCCGATTTCAAGCGGCAGTGGCCGGCCGACGTATCGGCCCGTCTGGACGAGGCGCTGTCCAAGCTGTGTATCTACGCGGGCAGGCTCACCAATATCGTGATGACCGCCTGCGAGGCGTCAGGATTCGATGCGTCGGATACCGACTGTGTCGGAGCGGCTTGGGAGATGATCGGCTACTTCCGCCATTCCGCGATGCGGATGCACGACGGCGGCGGCGAACGGCACGCACAGGCGCGGCGAATCCTGGCCTGGATCGAGAGAGGCAGGCGCGAACAATTCAGTCTCGCTGAACTACGCGACGACATGCGCCGCACTCTGGAACGCGGTGACGACCTCGACGCCCCGCTAGGCGTGCTGGAGGAACACCACTACATTCATCTCGTGCCGGAACCATCCCGATCCGGCGCCGGTCGGAAAGCCTCTCCGCGCTACGCGGTGAATCCCGCCATATGGCGGAAGAATCCTAAAAATACGGAAAATAGCCTGCTTGGGGCGAATAAATCGGATAAAACGTATTATTCCGCCACTATAGGACAGCGCGAACGGGTAACACTGTGACCGGCGCCGCGCTGCTTGACACTCTCGCGGCTCGCGGGGTGGTCTGTGTGATCAGCGAGGCCGGCGGGCTCGAACTAGACGCCCCGCCCGGCGCCCTCGACACCGAGCTACTGGAGGCTCTCCGTTCGCACAAAGTGGAGGTGCTGGCCCTGCTGAGCGAACAAACATCACACGCCGGAGAAACGTCGCAGCCGTCACAAACGCCGGAAACGTCGCAGGCTCTCCCGCCCACTGCACAAAACACGGATGCCTATGTGGAGTCCATCGCGCTCACCATGGCGATGCTGGCGGCAGCCGAGCGACTGGCGGCCGTCAGCCCACCGACCGACCCTAGCGAGTGGGACGCGGCGCACCAGCGGTACCAGGCAGCCGGTAGCGCCCTGCTCGACTGGATGGCCGCCACGAAGAGCACCGACCCGGCCATGGTGGATGAGACCTGGACGGCCCTTCATGCCCGCCTGGAGGCGCTGCGGAGCGACTGGCGGGCACGAGCGCAACCCCACTGAACGAGGAAGCGCCCGGCCGTGGTGTTGGGCACCCGGCCGGACAGAGAGAGGACAGGACCACAATGTACCCCACGTCAAGCCCACAAGACAGCGCCTATCTCACCGCCATCGGCACGGCATCAGCCGATGCCGCGATAGGCATGACCAAGAACGGCAAGCCCTATGCCCGCTTCACCCTGCGGGCCGAAGTAGCCAAGGAAACACTGTGGCTCTCGATAATCGCCTTCGATGCCGCGTTGGTGGAGGCGGCGCGGCCCGTCCGCAAAGGGGCGCGGATAGAGGCGGCCGGCCGCTTGCAGGTGCGCACCTGGACCGGCACGGACGGCAAGGAGCGGACCTCGGTCGGTATCGTCGCGGCGGCTATCGACCTGCTGAGCCAACCGACCGAACCCGAGGACGACCCCTACGACGGCCTACCGTTCTAAGGAAGGGAGGAACCATGCACGCCACGGCGCCTCGATTGCGCGAACCCCTGCCCCATGGCCTGGATGCCCATTCCGGCGCTTCCATCACAGCCGCCCCTGTACAACCCCAGCCACGGGCCGCCGGCGGCCAAGCAGGCGAGCGGGTAGCCATCACGGGCAGCCGGGAACGCACCGACCGAGCGACCATCGAGCAGGCCATAGCGGCCCTGCCCGACGGAGTGACCGTCATCACCGGCGGCTGTGCCGGTCCCGACCTCTGGGCCGAAGCGGCGGCCAGACGGACGGCGGCCGGCGCGGTCGGATCGGTCAAGATGGCCTGGAGCGTGGCTACCGCCGCATCGGCCAGCACGGCAAGGCGCCCGGTCGCATGGCCCAAGGCATCCCTCTTGGGGGCGCGATATGTCTCCAGGAAGGTCGAATCGGCCAGCCACTTATAGGCCGTCCGTTCGGGCACGTTCGCGGCCTTGCAGGCATGGGCAATGGTGGGCGCGGTGAGCAGGGCCACCACGAAGGCGTGCTGACGGGGCGAAAGGCTGCCGCCTTGTGCATCGTCCAGAGTGTGCATGATGCCTCCCGTCATTATGGTAAAGCCTGGGGAGGGTACACGCAATGAGTACGCAAGGCTTGGCCCGGCGGCTGGATCGCCTGGAGGCGCTGGCCCCGCCTGTTGCCCTGCCCACGGCGCCCGAACGCCTGGACAGTCCGGCCGATGTGTTAAGCGTGGTGGAGCAGACGATCCGCGACGTCCGGGCCGGGCGCATGGACCCTCGCACGGCGGCCGTGATCGGCGGCCTGGCAGGCGTGGCGCTCAAAGCGATGGAAGTAGGCGACCTGGCGGCGCAAGTGGAGGCCCTGACCGCCATCCTTGCCCCGGAGAAGCGGCGGCGCCTGCCCGAACGGAGAAGATAGGTATGGCCAACCTCGGCCATCTCTACGGCGGGCTGAGCTATGCCGAACGGGCCCGGCTGATTGCCCGCTGTGTCCGCACCGGGGACTTCTCTACGCTCGACCAGGTGCGCTATACGGTGCCCCAGGGTGAAGGCGAGCATTTTAACCGGGTGATGGCCACGGTTCGCCGGCACACCAGCTATGGGCACTGGATAGCCGATAGCCTGCGGTTACAGGCGGAACGAGACGAGGCCCGCCTGTTGCTGGCCGTCACGAACCGGGCCCGCCGGCAGCTTGCCTGGCTGACGACCTGGCACGTGTGGAAGCTGGTGGGCTATCCGGTGACGGCAACGGAGTATGCCCACGTGGTGGAGATGGACAAGGCGCGGCCCGAGCCGCTGGGCGCCTTCGCGCTCCACCTATGGGAGATGACCGCCGACGAAGCCGAGCAGGCAGGCAGGCGCCCGGACCTGGTGGACTGGCTGCGGAGCACCGAGGACACCGACGACGACGCGGGCGAAGCCCAAGCCGCCGCGCTGATTGGCGCGGCCATCCAGCGGGGAGCGTTACCGACCCCCACACCGAGCGAGGAGGGATTGGCCCTGCCCTGGGGCGCCTGCAGGGCCTGGCTGATGCCGGGACGCACCGAGCACGAGCCGTATGGCCCCGAATGGCATATCCCCCTGGTGGAAGCATTGGGCGGCACCTGGGCCAAGTGGGAGATACACCCGGATAGTGAACAGGAGGCGGTCAGAGCACGGCGCGACTTGCTGGCCGCTACTCTGGCAAGCGTGGCGGCGCTCGATCTTGCCGCCCTGCCAGGCAGCATCCATCCCCCGGCCAGTCTGGACGACCAGGCGGCCCAACAGGCGGCAATCCAAGCGGCATGGCCCTGGAAGGATGATGTATGGCGCGGACGAGCCGCTTCCATCGCCGCCCAGCAGGCAGGCAATCTGGCCCAGTGGCGAGCCGTCCTGACCGTGCTGGAGGAATCACGCATCGAGGACTTCGCGGGGGAAGACCCCATCCCCGAAGGGTTGCGGGCCAAGCTGGACGCGGTAGAGGCGGCCATGGACCGGGTAGCGGCGGTCTAGGCACTGGCCAAGGACAGCGAAGACGAGCCCGACTTCGAGCCCACCGAGGAACTGGCGGCCAAGCTGCTCGACGATACCCGGCACATCCTGGGGCCAAGCAACGGGGACGACTGAGCGGGCACGGGCCCTGGCGTGCTGTCCGGCCTGTTGGAATCCCTTTTTTGTGTTCGGACAGGGTACGAACCGACCCGGTGCCATGGGGTAATCAAAGCGGCGCTGGTGGAAACCGCCGTCCGGGCACGGGCAGCGGCGCGCCAGCGGGAGCGGTTGGCCCAGTACCAATCCCCCGTTCCGACAACGTTAACGGAACGGGAGCAAGGAGACAGCCGCGAGGTGATTGGCGCGGCCTATGGGGTAAGCGGCGGCACGGCGGCGGCACTCATGGGGTGATCAGTCACTCAAGGGGTGTCCAAAGCGGCGCACGTGGGAAGGGTCTCTACCGAGCCGAATACGGCACCTGGGCACGGTATTGTCAGGAACGCTGAGGCAAGACGCGGGATTGGGGCGCCTCCAGGTTTACGCCGCCCGATCCGCCTCTACATGAGACACCGTGACGGAGCGCGCGGCGCCCGCGAAGGCATCTAGGGCGAGCGCCAGAGCGTCACGAGGACTAGCGGCGGCCACGGTCAAGGTAACGCCGATCCGGCCCTGCCCGTAGGCGACTGCCGGGTGATACGCGGCCAAGGCGTCAACGAGTCCATCGGCGACATCATCGTGAGCCGCCTGGGCCTGTCCCTCGATCCGCACGGTCCATTCATTCATGGGGTGCTCCTTTCCGGCCAGGGCCAGATAAATCCCTGGCGGCGCAATTCGGCGATCAGATTGGCGAGCGAGCGGTAATCGGAAGGAGTGCCGGACCCTATTACGATCTGCTTGGCCCGATCGGGGGGAATGAACTTGGGATGACCTTTCGTCGTGCGAGTCACGATGAACCCCTGTTCACGGGCCGCTTGCTCGATGTCCCGCAGGTTCACCCGCCCATGCCCTCGGGCGCCTCGTAGCCCTCGGGCAGGGGTGACGCCTGCTTGAAGGTAGCATCACGTTCCATCAGGTAGGTGTGAAGCAAGCGCCGTGTGGTGTATTGTTCGCGCCCCAGTCTGTGAACCGCGAGACGGCCATTAGCCGCCTGGTGCCGAAGCGTATTGACCGACAGGCCGGACAATTCAGCGGCCCGTACCAGGCTGATTGGCTGATCGGACTCTTCAAGCTGTGTAACCATCTACCCTCCATTCCTACCATCAGTATAGCAGACTTCTGCTAATTTTCCCTCCCAATAGGTATTGACAGACTAGCAGACATATGCTATTCAAGGTACAGATAGAGCGGAGTGCTCTACAAACGCCGAACGGCTCCCCCGCCTGCAAGCACGAGGAGCCGTTCAGAAGCCCAGAAAGGACCACTTCCATGGTACCAGCCACCACCACCCGCCAACCGGCCACCTGTTCACCGGCCCGCGCCTGCTGGCTGCGCGCCTGGGACCGCGCCAAGGCCGAAAAGCTCATCCCCTTCAAGAACGCCGATGGTTCTTGGGCCGTGAAGACCTACACCGTGAGCGTGACCGGCGCCGGGTGGTCCGACCTCTCCTGCACGTGCGCCGCCGGTCGGAACGGCCGCATCTGCAA
>JAICHN010000107.1 GCA_025924845.1 Chloroflexota bacterium
CGAAGCTGATCGCCAGACGTGGAGATGACGCCGCCCGATGCATTGGCCGCGCGTGGCAACTCCCAATCGCGCTGCACTTACGGCCCATTCTCCCCCACGCGGTGGCCAACCACCACCCGGTCCGTGATCACCTCGCGAGCAAAAAAGAAGGATCGGCTCATGCCCAACGGCTCCAGCACCAGTTCCCTGGCCACTGCCTCATAGGGTTTCCCGGCTACCGTTTCGATCACCCGCCCGGCCAGGTAAAAGCCGGCATTGTTATAGGAGAATGCCTCGCCCAGCGGGGTGAGTTGCGCCAGGTGCGCCATATTGGCGGAGATCTTCGCCAGCGCATCGTCCCCGGCCCCGCTATCCTCGAAAAAATCGCCCACCCAACCACCGGTATGGTTAAACAGATGACGCAGGGTCACGTTCGCCGCTACGGTCTCGTCGGCCAGCGTCAGGCCGGGCAGATAAGCGCGGATTGGCCTGTCGAGGTCGAGCTTGCCTTGCTCGACCAGGCGCATCGCCGCCGTGGCACATACGGTTTTCGAGGTGGAGCCAATCTGGAACAGGGTATCCTCGGTCACAGGCAGCGGGTGATTCACATTCGTGATGCCAAAACCCGCCGTATGGTCCTCTTCATCGTAGTGGACGCCGATTGAAACTCCCGGCACCCTGTTGAACTCAAAGAGTCGGTTGGTCAACTCGAAGCTATCGTAGTGGTAATGAGTAAGTGGGTAAGGTTCGCCGTTATAGACTGCGATCAATCCCGCACCCTCCACGATCACGCTAAGAGACCCTAACAAAACCACCATTTCGTGGTAGACTGGAGTATGGCAAAGCAATTGGTAGACGATAGACTCTGGGCCATCCTTGCGCCCCTGATCCCGCCGGCGCCGCCGCGGCCGAAGGGGGGACGGCCTCGTGTTCCGGATCGCGCGGCGCTGACCGGTATCCTCTTTGTGATTAAGACGGGCATCCAGTGGGAATGGCTGCCCCAGGAAATGGGCTGCGGCTCGGGCATGACGTGCTGGCGACGGCTCCGGGATTGGCAGCAGGCGGGCGTCTGGCAGCGGCTCCAGGAGGCGATCCTGCACCGGCCGCGGCATGCTGACCGCCTCGATTTCTCCCGCCCCAGCCTGGACAGTGCCTTTGTCCGGGCAAAAGGGGGGGCCAAAAAGCGGGGGAGAACCCGACGGACCGAGGCAAGCCGGGAAGCAAGCACCATGTGCTCGTGGACCGAGCGGGCCTCCCCCTCACGGTCGGCCTGACCGCGGCGAACGTCAGCGACCCCACCACCCTGACGATGATGGTCGATGCCGTGCCGCCGATTCGCGGCCAGCAGGGGCGACCACGTCGCCGCCCCGCCAAACTGCACGCCGACAAGGCGTATAACTCGGCCGCCAATCGCGCCGCCTTGCGCCGCCGGCACATCCGGCCGCGCTTGGCCCGCAAAGGCATCGAGGCGAAGGAGCGCCTGGGACGGTATCGCTGGGGGGCGGAACGGACGATCGCTTGGCTGCACAACTTCCGCCGACTGGCCGTACGCGCTGAACGACGGGCGGATATCCACGAAGCGTTCCTTTGGTTGGGCGCTGCACTGATATGCTTCAACTATCTCGAATAGGTTGTGTTAGGGCCTCTAAGTCGCCCTTAGGCGCCTCACTGTTGGCGGGAGTCAAGCAGGTGCAGGTGCTCGATCCCTATACGGTGCGCCTGATCCTGAGCGCGCCCAATCGTCCGCTACTGGAAAACCTGATCAGCGGCTATTTGGGCATCCTGGACCAGAAGGCGGTCAGGGCAGCGGGCAGTAAAGAATGCCAGTATCCGGTGGGGTCCGGCCCCTTCAAGATCACCAACGTAGGGCCTGCCTTCAGCACGGTCACCCTCTCGCGCAATCCCTATCACGACTGGGCGCCGCCGTGGGCGCAAAACCAGGGTCCAGCCCACCTGAATACCATCGTCTTCAAAGCTATCGCCAGCGATTCCACCACGGTAAGCGAATTGCTCACCGGCGGTATCGATTCGGCCTTTACCAGCGGGATCGCCCCCACTCAATTCTCACGAGTGAAAGGCAACCCGAACCTGAATCTGGTGAAGTTCGCCCAACAGGATTTGACTTACATCGATTTCAACTCGAAGCACGCGTCGTTCGACACGGTTGCAGGCCGACGAGCCGTCACCCAAGCGATCGACCGTTCACAGATTGTGTCGGTAGCCTTTCAAGGACAGGCCGTGGTGACCTACGGACCATTACCGCCCACCATACCGGACTACGATCCCCAGGTGCCGAGTTATGCCGTGCGGACCAATGTGGCCGCCGCGAAAGCGTACTTCAGCGCCCATCCCATTACTACCCCACTCACCTTCCTGGTCTATAACACGCCGCAGTTCCTCACCGCGGCACAGTTGATCCAGTCCCAGCTTGCCGCGGTGGGAGTGAGGGTCAACATCGTGCCCAAGGCGATTGGCGACCTGCTGCCGATTGCCGAGAAGGGCCAGTTCGATCTGGTCCTCTTCGGCTGGACTTACACCTATCCGGACATCCTCTACCTACTCTTCCATTCCAGCCAGGAGGTTCCGGGCGGGCTCAATTACACGTTCTACAAGAACGCCACGCTCGACAAGCTGCTGACCGAGGGACGGACGACGGTCGACCCGGCGGCGGCGAAGCGAGTCTACGCCCAGGCACAAAAGCTGATCACCACCCAGGCGCTGATCGATCCCATATGCTACCAACTTGTCACTACCGGCTTTACCAAGCGGGTACACGGCTATGTCGTGCCGGCCCATTTTCCAATCTTCATTTGGGATCAGGACATGTGGGTTACATCGTGAACTGATCAACGATCAAGCGGTAGGGGTGGTGGGAAATTTCCCACCACCCCTACCGCTTTCGTTTACTTCTACTTGTTACGGGAAGGTCGGGGCGATAAACTGATAACGAGCGTGCCCGGCTGAGATGCGTGTGGGGTGGGCCACGCCTGGTTTGGAGTATAAGCCGTCATGACCTACATAATTACCGAGCCTTGCATCGGCCTGAAGGATGCTTCATGCGTCGCGGTCTGCCCCGTTGATTGTATCTACTCCTCAGATGATGCTGAGATGTACTACATCAATCCCGATGAGTGCATTGACTGCGGCGCCTGCGAACCGGAATGCCCGGTGAACGCGATCTTCGCCGAGGATGAGGTGCCTGCGGACCAGACCAGGTTTATCCAGATCAACGTCGACTACTTCCGTAAGTAACGCGAGGGACAGGGCCGCGACTGAGACCGCAAGCCAGGGATAGGGTAGCCCTGGGCGCCTGATCATGTCACCTGACGGTTGCCGCCCCATCCAGCCTGGCTGGAAGGGGCGCCCTCGAACTTTAGAGGGCCGGATTGGGACCGGTCTGGCCGCTCTCCCGCACCACGAACACCCTGCCGGCAGCGTGCTCGAGCACGTAGGGGACGGTGCGGCCCATATCAAAGCGCCCAAACCGGAAGCGCGGCACGAGACCGAGCAGGATGAGCGAGCAATCGCGATCGCGCGCCTCGTCCACGATGCCTGGTCCGGCATCCCGCGCCTGCACGACTTCAGGTTCTACCTCGTAGTTTGCTTCCTCGGCCACGGCGAGGGCGCGATCCAGGATGGCATCCACCTCCGGATCCTGCAGCGGAGCGTCCAGCGGAAGATTCCGCGGCACCTCGAGCACATGTACCAGGTAGACGCGGCCCTTACTATGCTTGGCCATGAAGCAAGCCATCCGCACCAGATCCGTATCGATTGGCGTGCCGGAGAGCGCGACGAGGATATTACGCTTGCCCGCGATACCTCGCTTCCCCAGCTCACGCGTATCGCGATCGCTTAACGTTACCACCGTACTTCTCGTTCTATTAGACCTCGGTTCGCCGCCATCGGCGTGCCCCGTACAGTTATAGCGCATCGCGGCATAACGCGGCTTCCCGCCAGGCTGATGATTCTCCACCGTGGCGGCGATTACCGGTGCCCAGTTCGGCTAGAATGGCTTTGGTACTACCTGGAGGTTCATATCGCCCACTTACGAGGAGCGCCCCGTTCATGGCCGAGGAAGCCCCGCCGCCCCCGTCGCGGGTCACCAGCCAGGCGCTCGATATGCTCTGGCCGCTCTGCTCGATGAGGTACTCGTCGCCTCAAACGTCGATCAGATCTAGCCGATCTCCGCTAGGTACCTACGCGCCTCGGCCGCGCATTCGCCCGCCTCTAGATCTGTGCCTGCTTCCCATGCCGCTTCGAACCGCTCGGCCCCAAGCGCATGCCGCGCCGCTTGCTCCCAGCGTGAGGCGAGACCACGGTAGACTGGGGGCATCAGCGCGTTTGATGTACGGCTCATCGTGAGCGCCGCGCCAAGCAGCCGCGCCGCCCATATCGCGTCACCGCGCCGGCCCGCGATGGCGGAGGCGACTACCAGACACGCCGGCCAAGCGGAATGGCCGCGCAGGTCCTCACTAAACACCAGGCACTGTCGCAACGCGCGCGCGGCATCGGCGGCTTCGCCTGCCATGGTGTCCACGGTCGCCTGTCCCAGCAGCGCCTGGGCAATGCCTTGTCGGTACGCCGCGCGGCGGAAAAAGGTCAGCGCCCGCGTATAATGCGCCATCGCGTTGATCAGGCTGCCCTGTGTGAGGGCAATCAGACCCAACTGATTGGAGGACTCACCCTGGACTTTCCGATCCCCGCCGCGGCGCGACAATTCGCCGCTCCGCTCATACATCGCCTCCGCGTCGGCCAGGTCGCCGCGTTCAAGAGCTATATTGCCCCAACTGGAAAGCACCGCGGCCTGGCTCGCACCATCGCCCGCCCCTTCAAACAGAGCCAGCGCTTGCGCATAGCGTGCCGCCGCGCCATCCAGATCTCCCTGGCCGGCGGCAAGCCGACCCACCGCGTGGAGGGCGCCCGCCCTGACCGAGGGTAGCGCTGTGACGGCCTCGGCGAGCAAACGCTCCAGATCGCGCCGCCCTTCATCCGCATGACTCCAGGAGGTGCGAAACCCTGCCAGAGCCGCCGCTAACCGCAAACGCTGCTCAGCACCGTCCGCCGTGCCCGGTTGCCAGGCCAGGGCCTCGCGCATGTTGTCGTGCTCGAACTCCAGGCGCGCCGTCCAATCCGCCGCATCCGGGCCGTCAGCTTCCCGGGCGGCGGCCTCGGCGAAGTCGAGGCACCAGGCCAGATGCAGGCGCCGCGCCGTCTTCGTCTCGCCGTTGGCGGCAAGCTGCGCGGCAGCGTAGGGTCGAAGCGTTGCGGGCATGGCGTAGCGCGGTTCCGAGCCATCGCTGAGCAGCGTGACCAGCGACCCATGCGCCAGACGCTCCAGATAAGCATGGACGTTACGTGGTTGGATCGCCATGTCACTCACCAGGGCCTGAGCGGCCGAGAAGGGCCAACTGCCGCGACATACCGCCAGCCGGCGGAACAGAAGCTGCTCCGCTTCGCCCAGTCCGGCATAGCGCCAGTCGAGCGCCAAACGGAGGCCGGGTTCCCATTCGTCTGAATCGATGATGGGACGAGCATGCTCGATTCGCGAGACGATGATCTCCGGCGGCACGCTTCCTGTCCGGCCGGCAACCAGGCGAAGGGCCAGCGGGTTGCCTTCGAGTCGGCGGCAGAGGCTTGCCACGGCCGCACCATTCTCGACGGAGATGGAGAGGGCAGGCGCGGCAGCCAGGAAACAGCGCACGGCGCCGAACGCGGCAAGATTGCTCAGGTCCGGCATGGCATCGTCGGGTGGGACGGTGAGGGCGGGCACCGCCCAGACCCGCTCCCCCTCCACGCCCAGCGCCTGCCGTGCCGTGGCCAGCACGCGCACTCGGGGGCAGACGGCCAGGATCGCGCTCACCAACTCGGCGCAGGCGGCCATAGTCTGGTCGCAATGGTCCAGCACCAGCAGCGCTTTCCAATGGCTCAGCCGCGCCGTGATGGAGGCTAACACAGCACTAGAGGGTGGGGCGGCGGAGTCACGCCGCCCACGGTCGAGCACCGCCATAACTCGCGGAGCCACCAGCCGCGGATCGCCAACCGACGATAAGTCGACGAACCAGGCGCCCTGCGCGTACGACTCCCACACGGCATGCGCGACCTCCAGGGCGAGATGGGTCTTCCCCCGACCCGGCGCGCCGGTGAGCGTATACAGGCGCTCCCCGTCCTGGCCGGCGAGCGTACCGGCGGGATCGCTCAAGGCTGGAGCCGCGCGGCCAGCGCCGCCAGGGCGCCCTCGCGCCCGATCAGGTCATGGGCCGGTGCGGGAAGGTAGCCCATGTTGCGGAGCAAGCTCTCCTGGATGGCCAGCGTCTCGGCTTCGGGTTCTCCCGAACCAGCTCGGCCCAACACGTGTTCCAGCTTGCGGTATACGGCGAGGGCGGGGCCGCGGGCGCCAAGGGCGGCGAATTGGCGCATGAGCAAACGTACCGCCCTCTGATCGGTTTCATCATGGCGGAGCACGCGCTGGAGGGCGCTCACGGCCTGCCCCATGCATAATTCGGCCAGATGGGTAAGAAGTGCCACGTGGAGCGACTTCAAGTGCTCTCGTCTGCCGTTAATCGCTGGGTCGTGGTAGCCTTCGCCGGGCAGGTAATCGCCGGTGTAGAGGCCATCCGCTTCGAGACAGAGCCTGAGTTGGTCGCCGGCAAGCGCGCCGCCGGCCGCTGCTTCAAAGGCCAGATCGTCCAGCCAATCGGCGGGCGGGTCGGCGCCAAGACCCGGCGCCAGGGTGATGCCGGCATCGACCCGTACATAGCCGCGCGCGGCGGGCACGCCGGGTCCGTCCAGGGTAAGACGTAGCCCGCGCACCACATCGATCAAGTCACGGGTGTGAGCGCCGGGACGCTCATCGGGCCACAGCGCCGCCTCCGCGTCCTCGCGATCCAGACGGTGATTCGGGGCGCGGAGGAGGCTGCCAAAGAGCAGGGTGACGCGCGGCTGTTCGGCCCATAGGGCGGCCGAGATGTCGCGGCCCCCGGCATTGACCGCGAAACCGCCGAGCGTACGCACCCGTAGGGCGGCACCACCGGCGATTTCGTCGTGGCCCGTGGATTGTTCCTCGGCGGTTTCCGCCGGCAAGGCCGGCATGTCGGACGAAGAAGGAGTGTCGTCGGGCACGCTCACTCCTTCGGGCAGGGTGCTGCCAAGGGAACGGCGGCGACGGCGGCCATCCTCGGTCCAATAGGCATACCAATAAGGGCCGTGACCGCGGCCCTCGGCGCATAGCTCGCAGCCGCTCTTGCCGCACTTCCGATATTCTCGCCGGTACTTGACCGGCGTGCCCTCCGGCGATCCATCCACAACCATACACTGCTCCTCGACTTCCTAGAGCCTGTTATGAACCATGAACCACCGCTACCGGCACATTACCGAGCATCAGTGTGGCGAAGGCCACGAACCGAGGGCCACCCCGGTGTACGGCGAGATCCACGTAATCCGGCGGCGCCGGGAGGGCCGACCGATATGCGGGGAGCGACGCGCCGTTCATGTAAACACCTGAACGCCAAACAAGTGCGCGGGATCCAGCCACTGAACGGCGCGGCACTTTGGACAACGGACCAACGCCGGAAGAAACGGATAGCAGCGCGATTCGGGCGGGAGGGGACGCCCCAGCCGTCCATGAGCACGGCGGTCCTCCAACTGCGTCGTCTGATGCCAGACGCCTTTCGACTCGTCGAGTCGCCATCCCTCCGGCGGCACCAGGCGGCGCACCGGCGAGCCCACCGGCCGAGGCTCCGGGACGGTACTCGCTACCACGCCGTCGCAGACCTGGCGGCCCTCATCATCTTGCCGTCCGCATAGGATGAGACCCGCTTTACTACGGCGGGCGTACATCTCCCTTTCCTTCATAGTTACACCTCGCGCGGCCGCGCTTCGCGCCTTCATCGCCCTCCAGGGTAGCACAAGGGTTGGACCGGCGCCGCACATCAGTCAACACAGGCCCAAATGTATCCCAGACTCCAGTCTATGCCATGACGTACCCGGGGAACGGCGCGAAAAGGTGTGGTCGCTCAGCTTGCGACGGTCACACGGTCCGCGTAGGCGGCGAAGCCGGCGTGGCAACGCGCCAGAAGCGCGGCCCGATCCGCCGGCGACTGTAGCGTGGCGAGGGCACCCGCGAACACGAGTGCCTCAATCCGCGCCGCGTCAAAGTCCAGGTGCTCGGCCAGAGCCAGATACTCCCCGGTAAGCGTAGCATTGAACATCGGCGGATCGTCGGAATTGATCGTTATGTAGAGTCCTTCATCCAGTAAACGCGGCAGGGGATGCTCGGCCAGAGATGACGACACCCCGAGACAGACATTACTGGTGGGACAGACATCAAGGGGAATCTGTCGGTCGCGCAGTTCGGCCACCAGGTTCGGATCCGCCAGGCAAGTGACCCCGTGCTCGATGCGTACCGGATCGCATACGCGCAGGGCGCTCCAGATGCTCTCCGGTCCCACCGTCTCCCCGGCATGAGGCACGCAGGGCAGACCCGCCGCTCGGGCGCGGGCAAAGGCCGCGGCGTACCGCTCCGGAGGGTTTCCCACCTCCGTGCCGCCCAGCCCCAGGGCCACCACCCCATCGCCCATGGCGCTAATCGCCCAATCCGCGGTAATCAGTCCATCCTCCGCACCTACCATACGTGGAATATCGATGATCAGGCCCATGTCGGTCCCTAGTTCGCGCACTGCCCAACGGCGGGCCCGATTGAGCGCGGCTAGCTGATCGCGGAAGGAAAGGCCCTTGCGCTTATAGTGCGTGAAGGCGGTATACGTCACCTCGCTATAGAGCACATTCTGGGCGGCCTGACCGGCGAGGAACTCGCGCGCCACCAACTCGATATCGTCCGGGGTCCGCAAGCACGAGGAGATGGTGGTGAAGATTTCGACAAAGTGAGGAAAGCCGGTGAAGACGAACCACTCGCGGAGTCCCTCGGCGGTGGCGGCGGGAAGGGGAACATCATGGGTCCTGGCCAACTGGAGAAGGGTCTGAGGGGCGATGGCGCCCTCCAGATGGACATGCAGTTCCACCTTGGGCATGGCGACGATCAACTGCTCAAGGGCTGGGGTAAGCGGCATCGGGTATTTCCTCCGGCATGGCCGTTGTGTTTCGCGCAAGATACCAACGGCGCTAATCGTACCGGATACGCGGATCGATGAAACCCAGGCCGAGGTCGACGATGATGTTGGAGATGACGATCAGCAGTGCGGTAAAGAGCACGGTGCCCAGAATCAGGGGGATGTCGAGCTGGTTGATTGCGTCGATGGCTTGCTTCCCCACGCCCGGCAAGCTGAAGACGTATTCAATAATGAACACGCCGCCCAGGAAGTAACCCAGGTCGATGCCGATCTGAGTAATAATCGGCACGATCGCGTTAGGCAGTACGTGCCGGTACAGGATCACCCACTCCGAGAGGCCCTTGGCGCGGGCCATGCGCACGTACTGCTGATCCAGCACATCGAGGATCGTGGACCGGAAGGTGCGTGTATAGACGGCCGCGCCGCCCACCCCCAGGGTGATACAGGGGAGGATCATATACCAGATGGACGGGCTGCCATAACCGCCGATGGGGAACCAACCCAGCTTGAAGGCAAAATAGTAGAGCAATACCAGGCCAAGCCAGAATTGGGGCGCCGCCAGTCCAGTGAGCGCGAAGAGGGTTGCCGATCGGTCGAAGACGGAACCCCGCCGATAGGCGGAAATCACGCCCGTCGGCAGGCCGATCAACAGTTCCACGAACACGCCTCCCAGGGCCAACTGCGCGGTGACCGGGAAGCGGGCCAGGATAGTGGGCAGAACTGCGACATTCTGGACGTAGGAATAGCCGAAGTCGCCGTGCAGCACATTGCCGAGGTAACGGCCGTACTGCACCCAGAACGGTTGGTCGAGGCCGAGCTGATGGCGGATACTCCGTACCACCTCGGGAGTGGCGCCCGGCCCGGCCAGGCGACGCGCCGGATCGCCGGGCATCAGATAGGTGAGGCCGTAGGTAATCACGGAGATGCCGAGGAGCACGAGCAGCATAAGCAGCAGCCGTCTGATTAGAAACCGGAGCATTACTCGGCCCTCCATGATCGCTTCGGGTTGGTAGCCGGAGGGCGAGTAGCCGCCCTCCGGCCGCCGACCTCACCGGATTACGACTTGGTGTAGTCCTCCATGACGAAGGTCCACACGTTGTGCAAGAAGAAATTGCCTACGGCCGCCGAATGGAAGACGTAGTACACGGGATTGTAGATCGGTACAACCGGCGCGTCCTGCATCACCATCTTGTCCAGCGCGGGGTACTGCGCCAATCGGGCCGACCGATCGGTCATGCTCTTGAGCTTTTGGGCGAAGGTATCCACCTTGGGATTGCAGTACCACGGTTCGTTGAACGTGCCGGGCACGGCGGATTCGCAGCTGAGAATGGGCTCGAAGAAGTCGTTCGGGTCCGGAAAGTCCTGGTACCAGGCGGTCCAGGTAATCGGCACCTTCTGCTTGGTCCCGACCAAAGTTTGCCAGGTATTGCCGTCCACAATCTTGAGCTGCGCCGTGATCCCGATCTGCGCGAGTTGCTGCACGATGTTCTGAGAGATACGCGGATCGGCGGAAATGTTATCCGAGTAAAACGTGGTGCTGAAGCCCTTGGGATAGCCCGCCTGCGCCAGCAATTTCTTCGCCGCGGCGGGGTTATACGGATACAGATCAAACTTGCCGTAACCCGGCATACCGGGCGGCAGGATGGTAGTGGTCGCGATCCCCTGCCCGTTGACGAGGCGCAAAATCGGCTTGCGGTCGATCGCCATGTTGACGGCCCGACGCACCAACACGTTGTCGAACGGCTTCATCTGCACATTCATCGGTATGTACCAGAAGGCGACCTGCGCCTGCTTCACCACTTGCTTGCTCAGCTTCGGATCATTGATCACGTTCACGAACTCGGCGGGGGGAATGGCCGGCTGATCGCCATCATAATCGGCCTGGCCGCGTTGAATCCGCAGGTACGCCGTATCGAGGTCCACCCCGAAGTCGGCTTCGATGTTGTCGACCTTCCCGACGTTGCCACCAAAATAATGCGGGTTCTTGGTCAGGGTGAGCTTCTGATTGATCACGTGTTGCACGAACATGTAAGGGCCGGTGCCCATGGGATGCAAAGCGTCATAGGTTTTGCCGTACTTGGCGATCGTCGCCTTGTCGACCACCGAACCGAACGGCATGGCCAGCACGCTGAGGAACGAGGCATCGGGCTTGATCAGATTAATCTGTAAGGTGAACGAATCCAGGGCCTTGATACCGGAGACTGATTTGGCCTTGCCGGTATTGTAGGCGTTGGCGCCCACGATATTGAACCAGAAGCTGGCGCCGCCGGCCTGGGTCTTGGGATCGATGATCCGATTGAACGAGTAGACCCAGTCGGCGGCCGTGGCCAACTTGCCGTTCCAGAAATGAACATCGTGACGCAGCTTGAAGGTGTAGGTTTTGCCGCCGTTAGTAATCGCCGGCATCGCCGCCGCGGCGTCCGGAATCAAGGTATCGCCGTTCCCATGGGTGATGTCATAGCCGACCAGTTGGTCGTACATCTCATGAACGAACGGATAGCACTCGGTGTCGTAGCACTTTCCCGTATCCAGGTGCGAGATGTCGGTCTTGTAGTCCACTATGAGCGTGGTGGCCGCGTGCGCCGATCGCGCCAACGTGGCGTGGGGCGCCACCTGCAATGAGAGACCAGCGATCAGCGCCGCCGCCGCCGCGGCACGCCAGATCGGATAGTGTCTACCTTTGGCCATATGCTTGCATCCTCCAGTTCCCTTAACGTAGAAACTCAGGGATCGATAATTCCCGTCGCCGGATGTCCTCGTGTACCGTGCATCACCCTCCTTTCAGGACTTGGCGATCAACGCCCGCCGCTTTGGATGGGATCGAGCGTGTCTCTGAGCCAGTCACCCAGCAAATTAAACCCGAGTACGGTCACCATGATCGCCACCCCCGGGAAGATCACCATGGTGGGGTCCGAATGGTAGTACTGTTGTGCTTCATTGATCATGTTTCCCCAGCTGGCCGTCGGCAGCGGTACGCCGATCCCGACATAGCTCAGCGCCGCTTCGACCAGCACCGTGGTGGCCACCCCGAGCGTGGTATATACGATGATTACCGACACTAGGTGGGGCAAGATGTACAGACCAAGGATGCGCGGGCCGGCGGCGCCCAGGGCACGCGCCGCCTCCACGAACTCCCGTTCCTTGAGTGAAAGCACCATGCCGTGGATGACGCGGGCGGTAGTGGTCCAGTAGAGGATGGCGATCACGATAATGATATTGGTCAGACTGGGGCTGGTAATGGCGATCAGGGCGATGGCGAAGAGTAGGATCGGAAAGGCCATCATGATGTCGGTGACGCGCATCATGATGATGTCTACCCAACCGCCCGCATAGGCAGACACCGAGCCGA
>JAICHN010000108.1 GCA_025924845.1 Chloroflexota bacterium
GGCTCAGGTAACCAGCCCGGAGCAGGAAGCGGCGCAGCAAACGAAAGCGCTGGGAGCAACAGCCGTGTTCTCTGTGCTGATAGGGATGCGCTGAGGAGCAGCACCAACCCGAGAAAGAGGGCCGGCCACCAGAGGCGCAGACGGGTAAGCGAAAGGCACGAAGCGTGATGGTCCATGGTGCATACTCCCGGCAGGCTATACTTGCCTAGGCATAAAGTCGCCTAGGCAAGTATAGCCCATTGTTGGGTGCTTAGTTAGGGGGTGGTAGAACGGTAAACGTCTGGGTGGGCGTCACCCGTTGGGTGCTATTGTCGCGCATATACACGGTCCAGGCACCGATGGGATCGGAGCCGCCCGGTTGCAGGCCCAGGCCGACGACCCCCTTCACATCCGCATATGTCGTGAAGCTCGATGTCGGCTGGCCGGGCGGCGTCCAGAAGACGGTAACGGTACCGTTCGCGGTGAAACCGCCGCCCTCGAACTCGAACCATTGCATCGCGCGCTGGCCTGCGTTCGGCACAACCACCATACCGGGGGCCGTGCGCTGGGCATTCGCCAAAGAGAGGGCCACGTTGACGCGCCCCCAGCCGGTTTGATCATCACGCCCCGGCGGCGCAATATCAGTGGCGCCCGCCTTGATGAACGTCCAGACATCCTTACCGGCGTAGCCGAAGGACATCAGCAGAGCCGACGCTCCCGCGATCTGGGGTGCCGACATACTGGTACCGGCTAGTCGATAGGTGTACGGCGCTAAGCAATTTGTCCCGGCCGGTGGAGTCGGCTCCGTCGGTGCCAGGCTCAACAGCCCATTCCCGTTCCCTTCGCGGGAAGGAGCCGCGAAATCCACCTCCTCGCCGGTTACGGAGTGGTTATCCGGGCTATCCGCTTGGGTACCCGCCACGTCGATGACAAGTTGAGGGTTGTAGGCCCAATAGGCATCGTCGGCATGCAACTGACCGAAGGCGGCCGGATAGCGGGGCGTATTCCCTGAGAAGTCCAAGTTGCCGCCTGCGGCCACGATCGTAAGATTACGGGCAGCCGCGGTATCGACGGCCTTCTTGAGGAGATAGATGGCGTCCTGCGGATCGGCGGGGTTGCAGCCGGGGTATCCTCTTGGGCAGCCCCAACTCATGTTGATGACCGAGGCGCCATGGTCGGCCGCCCAGTTGACTGCAGACGCCCCGTTAGCCACCGGTCCCGACGGGCCACAGAATCCATCGTCGGACAAGACATGCAAAGCCATTGGTTGCGATGTATAGCCCACCCCGGCTACATAGAGGCTGTTGTTCGTATCTGCAACAGCCAGTCCGCCGACGTGCGAGCCGTGGCCGGTGGTGTCCAATCGGGGGTCGAGGCCGTCGAAGCTTACCCACCTATCGGAGCGATATTTGGCCGCGAAATCCGGGTGCGCGATGTTGTCGGAACCCGCCATGTCTAGACCGTCATCGATGATCGCCACCAGCCCGACGCTGCCCAGTCCATGCGAGTAGGTCCAACCGGTATAGGCGTTGATGGTGGTCAGGTGCTCCTGTTGAGGAGCCAGCGGGTCATTTACGCCGTCGAATCCATGGACAACGGCGTTCACGCTGGCTATTTCCAGCAGCGGGTTATTGTGCAGGCTGTTCGTCACGGTCAAGGCGGTGCCGGCCGCCACTTTCGCAACGAAGGCGGTGTCCCCGTAAATCGGCCGGCCGAAGCGCAGACCATACGCAGCCATGAGCGCGTTTTGCTGATCGGGGGTGACATCGGATCGGAAGCGCAAGAGCACCTCATCCTGGACATACTGATCACCCGGATGGACGATGGAAGGGTTGGCTAAATACGCCGGGTCGAGCTGGGCGGGGTGATAGTCCGGGGCCGGATAGAGGGCGCCGCTCGGTTCGATGAGGCTGACGCTGAGTGGAGCTGGGTTCGCATGGGAGTTACCGCCGGTAAGAACACTGGCGACGGCTAAAGACAGCAGGGTCATCACGATCAGGAATGGAGTCTTACTCTTCACAGAGGTGCTTCCTTTCTTCTTGCTGGTGAGTAAATACGTCCTAGGTGTGCGTGACCCAAGAGTGGATGCCGTTCCACGCCGTCGGCGTAGATTAAATCACCCCCTTTCACGAGTTATGCCCGGGTGGCAGGGCAAATCCGCATCGAGCCCGGCGGGCTACACTACCAGGGTTGGACCTCCAGCGACATCCCGAAGTCATTTGCTGGACGCTGGCGATAATAACACAGAGGAAGCCAGTTGTCAATCAGTGCAGCGACGATGGTGCGTGTTGCAATAAGCGGTCACAGGCTCTTGACATAGTATGGATGACAGTTTATTATGGAGTAGGGCCCAGGGTTGCCATATTCCGTTCCTGATGGTGGTTGGGGGCCGCAGAAGCCGCCAACCTGAGGCGCCGGCTTGCGCCACACGGGAGTGCGCAGACACAACCGAAAGCCCTCTTCGAAAGCGGAGTTCTCCCTGTTGACACGACAGTAGCTATTTGAATGAGCCAGCAACGCGGTGCCCCACCTTCGCCAAGCGCAGCGCCAGCAGCGACGAACATGAGTAAGCACAGGCACCGCAGCAGTCACACATAGCTACTACGTGGGTCCATAGTGGACTGCTGTTGCTCGACGCTGTTACTTGAGTGTTCGTGCCGCAATAGGTGAAATCCGTAAATTGATTTTAAGGATTGTTCATCGAATATTTACCGCGAAATAGACCAACCCAAGTCGGAATACTACTTATCCACGAAACCGTGCCCGAAAGCAGTAGGCTAGAGGGGCAGGCGCGCTTAAATGCAGGAGGAGGTCGAGAGCGATGGTAAGGAAGAGCAATGCCCGTTTGTTTGTTGTTCGCATGTTCTGTATTCTGATCGCCGTGCTGCTAGGCTTGGTTCTACTCACTACCAAGCAAGGCTCCCTGGAGGGATCAACAGTTGGCGCCGCACCCGTCAACACAGCCACCCCCACCCCGACTCCCGCTGTCGAACCTTCGAGTTACGTGCGGCGGGCCGAATTCGCTCACGATCTGGTGGCCTCCGAGACCAACTGGGAGCAAACGTATTCGGGGGCACAAGTATTCGCGGACGTGCTGCCAGGCACTTCCACCTGGGCCGCCATCCATATTGCTTATACACATGGCGCGGTTAATGGTTACGCCTGTGGGGAACTGGGCGAACCCTGTGGAGTCGCGCAACAGCCTTATTTTCGCCCCGCTGCTTTTTTGACTCGCGGCGATTTCGCCCAGATGGTGCGCCAGGCCAGTCAATGGGCTCCCGTTAATCGGTGTCCACAGGCCACATTCTCAGATGTGCCTTGCGGGAGCGCGTATTATGTGGATGTGGAAACCGCGTTCGCCCATGGGATCATCGCTGGCTATCCCGATGGAACCTTCCGCCCGGATGAGTTCATCCTGGCCAGCGACGTCCGGTTGCCCCCGCCCGGTCCAGCCGCCACGCCAGAAGCACCCGCGCAGGCGACAGCGACACCGGCTAGCGGCAGCCGCCTCCCGGCGCCTACGCCAACCGGAAAGCCGGGTTCCGCACCTGCTTCCGGGGCTGGTCCAGACAGCGTTGCCCTGCCCGCTGGCAACCGGTTCGGGGTCAACATCGTCTCATATTTGTATTCGCCCACCCCTACACGGCCTGATGAAGTGCTCATGAAACAAGCGAATACACAAATTGTGCGTGTGATGCTCAATTGGAGTGTAATTCAACCAGGTGATAACCAGCAGTGGTGTTGGGCCAACTGCTACCCCTCCACCGATAATCTCATGAGCCGGATACAGGGTCAGCAGATGAACGTGGATCTGGTCTTCGTAGGCGTTCCCTATTGGGCTTGCCTGCATCCGAACCCTAGCTATAATAAGTGCGCTGATGGTTACACAGACGTCATTGACCCTGCTCGCTATGCGGACTTCTATTACTTTGCGAAACAGGTTGTCGCGCGCTACGCGGTTTCGCCCTATACCGTTGTGAAGATGGTGGAGATTATCAATGAACCAGACGTGCTTAACGGGTGGGGGGCCAACGACGCCCAGATCGATCAGTACGCCGTACTCCTGCAAAACGCATATTCCCAAATCCATACCGTCAAGCCTGACCTCCCGGTCATGATTGGGGGGCTGGCCTACACACCGGGCCTCGCCAACACGAACTTCCTGCCCCGTGTACTTGCCAGTGCCGGGTTATCTACCGACGCGATCAACTTCCACCATTACGATGACAATCTGGTCTTGAACAATTACCCGAACCAGGAAGCAACGGTCGTCGCGCAAATCCGTAATACATCTGGAGCGAGTGGCAAGCCGCTCATCTGGTCGGAGGGTGGCGCCCTTAGCGCAAATGTCACCTGTGGGTCGTCGACCCATTATGGGGATCCGGTTTCCCAGGCAGCGTACGTGCCACGTATGCTCGGTCGGGCATTCAGCCTAGATGTTAAGACCACCACTTGGTTCTGGTTCCACGATTTTCTTCCTTCTGGCAACCCATGTCCTTACTACTATTATGGCTTAGTAACCGCGCAAGCCTCCGTGACACCTGGTACCGAGAATAGCCTTAAACCCTCCTACACGGCGTTTCAGGCCGCGGCGTACTATATGGGCGATCTGAACTCATCATACCGTCTTGCGTTGACCTCTGCTAATCTGTGGGGTCCAGCGGGTGCTGGAGAAGGCTATTCCTTCAACCGGCAGCACCCAGGAGATGTGAACTACGGGCTGATCGTCGCCTGGGAAAACCAGCCTGGGGTGACATTAGCGATCTCAACTAACTCCACGTTCATCGGCTTCGCGGACATCAACGGCAGCTTCAAGTGCTTCACCTACTATCCATCCAGGTGCCAGCAGAGCGGTAATTGGTGGATTTGGCCTTTCGACAACGAACCAGGCATGGACCCCAAGAGTCCAATCTACGCCCTCCTGCAAACCGTTTATCCGTAGGAGGCGAGGCGATCCGTCGCAGCGCGCCCGCGATCCTGCTGGTGCTGATCACGGGCGCGCCGTTCGCAAAGGAGATCGGCAATGCGAATCACATGGATACACTGGCACCGCTGGGTTGCGCTGGCCATCGCGATCCTTCTAGTGGGGTTCCTGGTGGGTGGTAGCCGCGCTTCCCAGGCGGCTTCCTTGCATATGCAGCCGGTTGGTCCTGCCGGGGTGTTCGCGACGACTGCCCGACTCCTTGGAAGTACACCGACTGCGACGACTAGCCCGGTACAGCCCACCGTGTCGCCGTCGGCAACGGCCACTGCCTCAGCAAGTCCTGCTGTCTCAGCAACGGCGACACCCACTGCCCCGCAGCTCCTGCCGGGCAGCCCAACGCCTGCTTGGTGGCAGATGACCAATCCCAATATCGGCCGTCTCGGCGGAGTGGCTGCCGGCAAAAGCGATGATGTTTGGGCTACGGGTAGCGGAATCCTGCACTGGGCCGGCGCCGTCTGGCAAACCGCGCCGGCCCCAACTCCAGCGGATCCAACCTTTGCGTTCGCGAAGGCGAGCGCGGCGGCGGTGGACAGCATCTGGGCCGTCGGGAACACCGATTTCGATCGGGCGGTCGGGGTGGCGCACTGGAACGGCCAGGCCTGGACTCTCATCTATTACACCCCTGGCCTCCTGGGGCCTGATATCTCACCGGGGGCCGAGTTGCATGACGTCACTGCGTACGCTGCCGACGGCGCGTATGCCGTTCGTGTGGACTATAATATCACCAACGCCAATAGCATCCTCCTGCAATGCACGGGTACCACCTGCACCCCGATCGCCACGGCTGCTGGCGGGTATCTCACGATCGGCTATGGCGTTGCAGGCTTCAGCGCCACGAATGCCTGGCTGGTGGGCGTGCAAGTCGCCGATCCTGGTGGACCGGCAACGACCTTGCTGTTGCATTGGGACGGGCAGACGCTGCAGTCGGTACCCAGCCCGGACATCGGCGAATTAGACGGGATCGCCGGCTCGGCACCCGATGACATCTGGGCGGTCGGTGGAGGGGGTATCCTCCACTGGGACGGGCTGACTTGGCGCCAAGTACCCAGTCCGGCCGGCGCCCGGACAATCAGCGCCCGGGCACGTGACGATGCCTGGGCGGTGGGCGATACTGGCTTCCTGCACTGGGATGGGCAGACCTGGCAACTCGTGCCGGGGGCGCGCGGTACGCTGAACTCTATCCTGGCCCTGGCCACCGCTGATGCCTGGGCCGTTGGCGCCGACGCGCAGGATCACTCTTTGATCGAGCGTTACACGAGTCTGCCGGCGTTCGCCGATGTGCCGGTGACGGCGCCCTTCTACCCCTACATCGCCTGGATGGCCGACCGTGGCTACATCAGCGGCTACACCTGTGGCGGCCCCAGCGAGCCGTGTGACGCGTACACGCGGCCCTACTTCCGCTCTGGTGCAAACGTCACGCGGGCCCAACTGCTCAAGATGGTGGTCGCCGCCGCCGCCTGGCCGCTCCTGACCCCACCAACACCGACCTTCGCCGACGTGCCCACCAGCAGTCCTTTCTACGCGGTGATCGAGACCGGGGCGGCACATGGCATTATCAGTGGTTACACATGCGGTGGGCCGGGCGAGCCGTGTGATCCGCAGCAGCGCCCCTACTTCCGTCCGTACGCGAACATCACGCGCGGGCAGTTGGCGAAGGTCATCAGTCTGGCGCGAGGTTATCCGCTCCCCGCCCCGACCCCGCCGACCTTTGCCGATGTGCCACCCAGCCATCCCTTCTACGGCTATATCGAGGCGGTAGCCGCGCAGGGGGTGGTCAGCGGCTACAGTTGCGGCGGGCCCGGCGAGCCGTGTCCCGGGGTCTACTTCCGGCCGGGGAACAGCGCCACCCGCGGCCAAGTCGCCAAGTTTGTCACCCTGGCTTACCAGGCACCCAGGCAGCGCGCACCCTAAAGCGCACCTGGGATGGCCAGCGCAAGGGGGATCAAGGGAGCGCGAAAGGAAGGTCATCGGCCAGTGCTGCTGGCGATCATGCCCTTTCTGGCATGAATGGGCGCTATTTGGTGATCGCCTGGGTCGTGCTAACGAACGCGGAGGAGAGCGCCTCGGTGCTCCTATCCTGCCCGCGGAGTGAGTAAGTACTGTAACATGTTGCTGTAGTGAAGCGTGCTCCTTGCTCCCTTCGTCGGCGCTTCGATTGGTGGGGGTGATGCGAGAGGCAGCGACCGTTCCTTAATGTCGGAACGCCTTCTGGGAAAGAATCGCACCGCAGTAGTAACGTCCATCCCCTCCGTTACATTTGGCTTCCCTCGGTGCATTAGCAGGGTTTCGCACCAACAGAGCAAATGGGACATCAAGAATTCGGCTCGCGCCCTGCAGCACCCGCAGTATGAGCGGCGTGTCTAATTCCACATGTCCCAAATTCCAAGTAGAGCAAGATCCTGATTAGTGGAAGCAGGCGGCCGACCCGTCGCAGCAAACTCGACCGAGAAGGATGCTTCTCGGTCGAGTTGACCCTTCACTCGCTTCTTCCCCGTGCGGAATTCGTACCTTTTTGCACTCCAACTTGCCCATCCTTCTGTAGCACGGCCTCGTGCGTAATCGCTCATCCGCGCTCGTCCTAAAATCCGTTCTACATTCAACGTCTCATTTGCTGCGCCCTACGCACGGTTTTGCTACTCTGTTGCTATGGCAAATACCTGGATGGCTATAGCGGCAGGACACTGGATCTGCAGCGGATCTAATGTTGCTGCGTGCAATCCCATACTCGCGTGTAGGCTACACTTGTCAAGTAGGATCGATTCCGGTCTAAAAACCGGCGCGCGTTACTCGGGTTCCTTGTTGTTCGTCGCCCGGCTCCGTGCCGGGTCGGGCTCCTCGCTGGCGAGGCCCGTCAGCCCCACCACTGCCTCTTTGCCGCGCATGCGGTACGAGCTGCCCCGCATGTAAAACACCTCCCCGTGGTGCAACAGCCGGTCCACCAACGCCATCATAAGCGCCGTGTCCCCGCCCACCAACTCGCCCCAGCTCGCCAGGCTTTTGTTCGACGTCACAATCGTCGCTCCCTGCTCGTAGCGCCCCGCAATCACCTCGTACAGCACCGGCCCCACCGCTGCCGCCAGATTCAGGTAGCCGAACTCGTCGAGGATCAACAGCTGGCAACTCACCAGCGGCGCTACCACCCGCTCCACCTCGCTCCGGTTCGCCGCCGTCAACACCGCATTGGCGAAGCGCTGCGCCGTCACAAACCGCACCGTGTACCCCAGCTGCACCATCTTGGTGCCCACCGCGATCGCCAGATGCGTTTTGCCCAGCCCGCTCGCGCCAATCAGAATTAGCGCCCCGGCTTTCTCCACGAAGCTGCTGTCGAAATAGCGCAGGATCACGCTACGTTTCAGTTCTGGCCGGATACTGAAGTCGAACTGCTCCAGCGTCGCCGCGTAGGGAAATCCGGCCGTCGCCATACGCCGCCGCAACTGGTTCTCCTGGCGCGCCAACAGCTCCTCCGTCAGCAATTGGTCAAGAAACTCGGCGTAGTCCAGTTGGTGCTGCGCGGCGTGTTCCACCCAACTGCCATACACCGCGCGGATCCGCCCCAGTTTGAGCTGCGTCAATTTCTGCTCCAGCGTCGGGTGCGTGCTCATCGCGCACCGCCCAGGACCCGCGCCGCCGGCCCGGCCACCGCGTCCCGGTTGGCCACATAGTGTTCATATTCCGCCAGGTCGCGCTCAATGGCCCGCTGGGCCAGCTGCACGGCCTGCCGCTGCTCCGCCGCCCGTTGCGCCGCTACGGACGGCGTCGCGCTCCCGGGCGGCGCCAGTATGGCGCGCAGATATTCGACGCCGTATAACTGCTGTTCCGCCGCCAATTCCAGCGCGCCCAGTACGTCAGCGCGGGGACTGTGCTGGGCTAGCTCATATAACGCCGTAATTTCAGCGGCCATCGTGTTGCGCCGTTTGCGACAGATCACGCCGATGTAGTCGGCGACGGGCGGCCCCAGGCCGACCAACCAGTCGCGGTAGACCATGATACGCGCCCGCGGCTTCTGGCTGAACGCGGCTTCGAAGTGCGCCGGCTCGACCACGCGCTGTTGGCGGCCGCGCGCCCGCGGGTGGCGCGCCACCCGCACGTCCGCGGCAAACAACTCGACCCAGTCGGGGTGCAGCCGGGCGGTCAGCACCTGCCCGACGTACTGCACCGGCACCGAGTAGCGGTTGGTTTCCAGCGTCACCACACTCTCCCGGCTGACCACCACGCTGTCGAAGAAGCCATAGTCCTGCGCGGTGGCCGGCAAGGGCGTCAACTGCGGCTGTTCGACTGCCAGCAACTCCGCCGGCAGCTGCGCGGTCGCCTGGTTGGGGCGCTCCGCATTGACATAGCTCAGCCAGGCCGTGCACTCGGCGGCCAGATCCGCATCGTCATGGAAGCGCCGCCCAGCCAGGAAGTTGGTTTGCACGAATTTGACCAGGTTCTCGACGCTGCCCTTCTGGTTGGGCGCGCCCGGCGTACACACTTCGGGATGAAAGCCGAACTCGGCAGCGAGCTTCTGGTAAGCCGGATGCCACAGGGGCTGCTGCGCGCCGTCGCGGCCCAGAACGACGGTCTTCATGTTGTCGGTGGTGACCACCCAGGGCACGCCGCCCAGGGCCACAAAACAGGCGATCAGGCAGCGCAAGAGGGTCTCCTCGCGCATCTCGGCGGTGAAGCGCACAAACATGAAGCGGCTGTACTTGAGCCGGGCGGCGAAGAAATAGCGGGTTTGGTCGGCGAGCGCGGGGCGGGTGAAGGGGAAGGCGCGCTGCTCGCCCCAGTCAATCTGGAGGAACTCGCCGGGTAAGCCCTCGAAGCGAATGGCGGTGGGGGGAGTTTGGCCGAGGGCGAGGCGGCGCTTGCGGATGTAGGTGAAGAAGGCGGTGGGCCCACCGAGGTAGGGATGGTGGGCATCGGCGCGGGCCAATTCGAGCATGCGGGTGACCGGCAGCCGCTGGTCGAGCCAGCGCGTGATCTGGGGGTCAAAGACGGCGATAGCCGAGGGCCGGGCGCGGGGCGCCGGGAGGCGATCCACCGGCTCGCGCAGGACGCGGGCGATGGTATCGCGGTGATGGCCGGTGAAGGCGGCGATCTGGGTGTTGGTCCAGCCTTTACGCTGCAGATAGTAGATGGTCGAGCGGTCCATGAATGTAAGCATCCTCCACCCCCTTCACGCGATGAGCCACGCGGGTCACATCCCATGAAGGATTCTAGATCGGATGCCGATTTTTATACCGGAATCGCGCCGCATACCTCGGTGCATTCTACACTCGCGCACGTACTCCTGACGGGGGATGGGGTCTCGCTGGCGTGACTCCGCATTTCCACCGGCAATCCTAGTCCACCTGGGAGATCTGCCGGCTTTTTGCCGCGCTCCAATTAGCGAATCCGCTTCAGTGCCTGGTTGACGGCGCTGACATCGAACCGCTCCGGATCGAAGCTCCCGCCCGCCCACTCTAGCCACGAGTCATGCTCTGGATGCCGGGGATTACGAATCGCCGTCAGAAACTCGGCGTAGCCCCCCAGCCCACCCACATCCTCGGGTGGACCGGCTCGCTGGCCGCCAAGACAAACCGCATAGCCCGAACCTTCTTGCTGTACGTTGATGCTCTCCACCACGATCTCTAGCTTCCAACTATCGCCGAAGTCATACTCGTAAAGCAAACGGGTGCCGACAGGCGGGGCAATCCGAGAGAGCCGCACCCCGCGCTCATCCAGCATGTCCGGGTTCGCCTCCCGCCAATCCGCGAACCGCTGGCCGTAGACCGCCCCGTTCACCGTGAACTGATGCAGATGGTAATCCTGCCAGCCCAACAGCACCTGCAGGGTGCGGTGCAGCTTGAGCAGCGTCATGCTACCGGGGATCTGGAGCCGGCGCCAGATAGCGGGCTTGCTCTCTCTAAGGGTGATCCGCAACTCGTAGAGTGCATCGGCCAGAGCCTGCACCTGGCGCAAGGGAGCAGCGTCGGCAGCAGTTTCCATGTTGTCTGGTGTGCTGGTGGGTCCCGCGCGCTGCCGCGCCCTGCTGCGTGGCTGGGGCGGCGAGTTGCCGGCAATGGTCTTTGCCGCCGACCCAAGCCGCTCAGCTACCATTTGCTCGGCAGACTGCCCGCTGCGCCGCGCAAGTCGCTCCAGGGTGTCATAGACCGCATCCGGCAACTCAAGCTGTAGCGTCTTGGTCGTTCTACCCCGCCCCGCTCCTTTCGCCTAGGGTCATACCGATATTAGAGGGCGATCATCTCGGGGTTGCTGCGCCAGCACCCTCTCGACTTCTTGGTGCTCTCCAATAACGATGCCGGCAATTTTGAGCGCTGCGCGCGATCCGGGTAGCGCATGCGCTTCTGCAGTACCACGGCACATAAGACGGTTGAACCTACACAGACTCACTATGAGCGCACAGATCAACGGTGAGCAGCTAAGAAAAGTACGATTACTCTTTTGACCGGTTCTCTCTGAGACTCGCAACCTCACCCTTTAGTGCGGTTACATCGCGAGCCAGCCGTTGGACCATACGACGCAATGCTGCCAGATCCACTTCTTCGAACTCTTCCCCTTCGATCTGGCTTGTTTGTCGCGCGGCTTCCATAATCAACTGGCTCACATAAGTACCCTGATCATGGTAGCCGGCCAGCTTCGGCAGGATGGCGGACGCTTCGTCCGTCAAGGTCAGCAGTTTGCGTTTGGGCATCGCGGGCATAGCTCCATTATAGATGAAAGTAATATTAAAGTCAAGATTGTTACTTTAGCTATTGACAAAGTAATGTTGCTCTGCTATAATAAAGGGGCAACGTAAGAAAACGCCCCCGCGCTGTTCCAGCAGCCGAGGGCACGACACAAAGGAGAGTAAGTCCCTTGTGCGAGTTCATCTTACCCGATTCTGCACCCGCGCGCAAGACCATCGGCTTGCGTCTTCCCGATCTCGCTCTACCACCGATCTGCGCCGACCTGATCTGTCCGCGCTGTCACCACGAAGCCAGCCTTTCCTCGTCCGCATCCTGTGTCTGGTGTCCGACCTGCGGCTGGGTCCACGGCCTGGTCGTCGAGGAGCGTGACTCCCTGGAAGATGCCCTCATGGGTATCAGCGATCTCAATGCCCCGACCTACCTGCTACTCCTGGCCTCCCAGGACGGGCCGACGCCGGTGGTTGCCGGCGGGGTTGCGGCGTAATCGGCAGAAGGTATCGGTGGCCCGGCAGAGGGACAAACCGCACGGACCACGCGGCAGGAGCAGCCCTATGGTCACGCAACGCACAGCGGACAAAAGTACGCTTGTCTACAAGCGGTTTGAGTACCGGCTCTACCCGACCAAAGCCCAGGCGCGCAAACTGTCCTGGACCCTGGAGCGGTGCCGGGACCTGTACAATGCCGGCCTGCAAGAGCGCCGGGAGGCGTA
>JAICHN010000109.1 GCA_025924845.1 Chloroflexota bacterium
CCCGCTCCTGCACGCGCCCATCCAGAATGGGGCAGCCTGCCATAAAATGTCGGTATGTTCGCGCGGTGACGCACAGGGAAATCAGGGTTCTTTGCACACCCCTCAAAAAGATGTCATTTACTGCTACGTCGGGACTATCCCAGTGCTGGGCCGCGCAGCATCCATAGCGCGCGGATGCACGCCCAGCATACGTAAGTGCTCCAGCACACGCAGGCGCACCTGAATATGTGGCATCTTCATCCAGTCGAGTCTGGGGTCGGCGGTTGGATAGCGGGCCATGACATCGCGACCAGCGGCCTGGATGCGGCGCGGCAGTATTTGCTGGTGAACTTTGTGGAGACATACCTTACAATAAGCGAAGAGGAACGGCCGGCCTACGAGCGGCGGCTGGTCCGGGGAGGACATATGGCGATCAAAGAACTGGAAATGACTTGGGGCGAACGACTACGCGCGGAAGGGCGCGAGGCGGGGATCCAGGTCGGGGCGTTAACCGCGAAGCGCGAGATGCTGCGGGACGTGCTGCACATTCGCTTTGGCGAGGTGCCGGAGGCGCTTGCCACGACTATCGCCCAGGCTGATGATGCCTGGCTCAGCCGGATGTTCCATCGAGCCGTCGTCGCATCCAGCCTGGAAGAATTGCAGGCTGAGGCCGGAAGGCAGGAATGACCGACTGACCGCGGCCGGATATAGGGCGCCTGGATTCAAGCTCTAGCGACTGAGCACGGATGAGGGGCGGCTCGGCGGCGTATCCGGGGGGTGCGAGAGTATGGAGCAGGCGGCCGATCTCTCCGGCAAGGTTGCCGTCGTTACCGGGGCCGACCGCCGCGGTGGTCGTCGCGGCAGCGCGAAACGCCGGTAGGCTACTCCTGGGTCCAGGGCATCCCGGACGGCGACTGTAGCCCGCCTTCGATCCACAGGAATTGCCCATTCATTGTGGCGGCGTCTTCACCGAGCAGATCGAGCACCCGTTCCGCCGCCTTATGCGGTGGATCCCCACCTGTTTTCTCCACCCACGCTGCCCAGTCACGAAGGCCCGACCCTGCTTCACCCAGTAGGGCGGCCCGATCCTTAATCTCCTGCCACATCTCCGTCTTCAGATCACCGGGATGCAGCGCGTTGACCGTTACCCCGGTGCCGGTGAGTTCACTGGCCAGACTGCGCGTCATGGCATTCAGGGCGATCTTGCTGACCGCATAGGCGCTGGTGAGCGGCCCGGGCGGATGCAGAGCGGCGGCCGAACTGATGTTGATGATACGACCCCATCCATTGTCGATCATGCCGCCCACAAAGGCGCGGCAAGTCAGGTAGGCGCCGAACGTATTGATCTGTATCGTGCGGATCCAGTGTTCCGGGTCACCGTCCTTGAGCAGAGCTATAGGACCGTAGACGCCTGCACTGTTCACCAGGACGGATGGGGCGCCCAGCGCACGCGCTACCGCCGTCGGCAACTCTCCCAGGACCGCTCCGGCATCGGTCACGTCCAGCGGGAAGATCTCGACGGTGCCTCCGGCTGAGCGGATTGCCTGTCTGGTCTCCTCGAGTTGCACCTCGCTGCGTGCCACGAGCGCCAGGTGTAGGCCCTGGGCAGCCAGCGCCTCACTGACGGCGCGGCCCACCCCCCGCCCGGCCCCGGTAACGACGGCAACCTTGCCGGAGAGACTCGCCGAATGCTCCATATCCCGCCCCTCAATCTATGCCGACAGAGCCTGAATTAGCGCCGACGACGCGTACGGGCGCCGAACACCCCGGCCCAGCGATCCAGGGATACGGCGGCAATGGTCACGATGCCCACGGCGACCAGCTGCACAAAGGGATCGACCAGGTTCAGGTCCAGGCCGTTAGCCATCGTGCCCAGCAGCAACGCGCCTGCCAGCGTTCCCACTACCGTGCCCTTGCCCCCGCTCAGGCTGGCGCCGCCGATGATTACGGCGGCGAAGGTGGGGAAGGTGATGTTGTTGATGCCCGCGTTAGGTGAGGTCGAACTGATGAATGAGAAATCGAGAATGCCGCCCATCGCCGCGCACAGCCCGCTGATCGCGAATACCCAGAACTTGTAGCGGCGAACCGGCAGCCCGATCAGGCGGGCCGCCTCGGGATTGCCCCCGATCGCGGTAAGGCGGAAGCCGAAGAGCGATCGGTGCAGCAGTAGGCCAATCACCACGGCCGCGATCACCAGCCAGAGGATCTGAGTGGGAATGTTGAAGGGCAATTGCGATCCGCTCAGACCATGAAAGAAGCTGAACTGGCCCGCGTCGACCGGGGGCGTGCCGAATTGCGGATTGATGCTTTGCGAGTTGCTGATCAGGTAGGTGAGGCCCTGGGCCAGGCTGAACATGCCGAGCGTGGCAATAAAGGAGGGGATGCCTACGATCTCGGTGAAGAAGGCGTTGACCACGCCCAGGAGCACCCCGATCAGCAGCGCGGCGGGGAGCGCCACCCAGAGCGAAAGCCCGTGCATCCACATCTCGCCTAGGGCCATGGCGCAAAAGCCATAGACGGCGCCCACCGAGAGATCGATCTCACCCGCGATGATCACCAGGGTCTCGCCCAGGGCCACGATGCCGAGCGTGCTCATCGAGCGGAACAACTCCAGCATATTGCCCGTGGTAAAGAAATAGGAGTTCTGGAGTTGGAACACAATCATGATCACGACGATCGCCGCCAGCAGCCCGCCGATGCGCAGGAGGGCCAGAGGGACGCCCAGGGTGCGGAACCGTCCTTCCGGTTCAGCCGGGGCATTCGGCTCGGCGGGCGTCCGCGGTTCGGTGAGGGTGAAGTCGGACATAATCTACGCCCCTACTCCATCCGACGCCGGTGCGGCGGAGGCGCGCCAGTGGCTTTCCAGGCGGGTGATCGCCGCCGCCAGCTCCTCAATCTTGACATAAGATCGAACATCGAGGGGCGGCGAGAGGTAGCCGTTGTCCACGACGAAGGCCCGATCGGCTGTCTCGAACACTTCGGAAACCTCGGTACAGAGCAATAAAACGGCCTTGCCTTCGCGGGCGAAGGCCCGGAGTAAGGCGTAGATATCTGCCTTGGTGTGGATGTCCACGCCGCGGGTCGGCTCCTCCAGGGCAAGCAATTGCGGCCGCTTCGCGATTGAGGCGGCCAGGGCCACCTTCTGCTGGTTGCCGCCGCTCAGGGAGCGGATCGATTGGCCGGCGGATCCGGTGCGGATACGGTATCGAGCGATCAGTTCGCCCGCCAGCCGTTGCAAGGCACGCTTACGCAGGGCGCCGCGCCGGCTCGCGATATCCGGCGCCCCAAGCCGCACCACAAGGTTTTCACCGACCGAGAAGTTGCTGAACAGGCTGATCCGCCGATCGGCGGCCAGGTAAGCAACGAGCGCCCGCCCAGCCCGCCGGCCGCTGAAGCCCGCCACTTCGATCCGGCCCCGTGCAGGCACCAGGCCGGCCACCGAGCGGAGCAGTTCCCGCGCCCCGGAGCCTTCCACGCCTACCAGAGCGACGATCTCGCCGGGCGCGATGCGCAGTTCGAGCTGCTTGAAGGCGCCGCGCGCGGCGGCCCAGTCGGTCAGGCGAAGGATGGGGCGAGCTTGCGCCCGCGGCGCGGCGGATTCAGGGGCGCGCCCCTCGCGTTCCCGCTCTCCCACCACTAGCTGTGCGGCTACCGCCTCCTGAGTCATCTCGTTCCCGCTCAGCCTCGCCGTGCAGCGGCCCTCGCGGATAATCGCTACCCGATCGGCGTGGGCCACCAGCTCGCGCAGGCGATGCGTGACCAGGATCACGATATGACCATCGCTTTTCAGCGCGTGCATGTACTGGAACAAACGGTTCGATTCCTCCTCGGTCAGCGCCGAATTCGGCTCATCGAAGAGAAAAATGCGCGCGTCGTGGATCAGGGCGCGGCCAATCTCGGTCAACTGGCGCGTGACCAGTGAACAGGCACTGAGCGGCACGGCCGCGAAGCGGCTGATCCGCAGCGCTTCGAGTACGTCCCACTCGCGCGCCCCCGCCCGCGGTCTGGCCAGGCGAGTACCTTCTCGACCGAGCAGAAGGTTCTCCGCCACGGTCATGGTCGGCACGAGTTGCGGCTCCTGATGCACGACCGCGATTTGGTGGCGGCGATCCGCGGCGGACCATGGTTGCCCATCGATCAGGATCCGGCCGGCGTCGACCCCCGTCTCCCCGGCCAGGATCCTGATCATGGTGCTTTTACCGGCGCCGTTTGGGCCTGCGACGGCCAGGATCTCTCCCGAAACGGCGGACAGATCCAGGCCGGCGAGGGCTTGTGTTTCACCGTACCGTTTGCGAATGTCTCGCAGTTCAAGCAGCATGGCGGTTTATGACCGGCAAGGCCATCTTCTAGCCTTTGATCATTTGGTGGAAGAGCTTGCGATAAGCCACGACGTTCGCCTGAGTCACCATGAAAGGATTGACGTAGGTCACGGGATAGCTGGGAGTTTTCTTGCCGAACAGGAAATCGCCGCACCCCTGCACGAAGCCCGCGGCCTGGTTGTCGTAGCGCTGATCCAGGGTACCGAGGATCTGGCCGTTCTGCACCTCGTTCAAGATTGCATCGTCCACGTTATAGCCGATAGCGAGGACTTTGCCCTTGCGCTGCAGATCGGCGATCGCCTGCGGCATATACTGAATGCCCCAGTCGGTATGGAAGATCAGGTTGACGTTCGGGTGGCCGGTCAGCAGCGACTTCACCTTGGAGTAGGTCACGGTGCCCTGATAGTTATCGCTCGGCGCCGAGGTTGGCGTACCATACACGGTCAGTTTGGGGTAGGCCGCTTTGACCACATCCAACCAGCCGGTCATGCGGTCCTGCGCCCAGGGCGCGGTGGTATCACCGGTGAAGACGGCCGCCGCGGTGGGCGTGATCTTGTGCTTAGCGAGCCAACTGGTGGTGTATTTACCGACGATCTTGCCGCCCGCCAGTTCATTGATCCCGTAGTAGCTGAAGCGATGGGCCTTGGGGGCATCGGTGTTCACCGAGAAATCGGGTATGCCGGCCTGGAAAGCGGTGTTAAAGATATCCGCGAAGGCATCGGGCGTTACAGGCTCAATCGCCAGGCAATCCGCCTGTCCCGAGCTGATCAGCGTCCTGATTTGCGAGATCTGAGCATTCGGGTCGGTATTCACCGGACCGACCACTTTGGTCTTGAAGGTCACCCCATATTTAGCCTTGAGCGCGGCGGCGGCTCGCGCCATCCCCGCGTTCATCTCCGGCACGGCGAAGGGCACGCCGAGCGCCTGGAAGGAGATAATGGCGTTGATCGGCTGATGGGCGGCGACCTTGGCGGCGATCCGGCTATTCAGGGTGAACGTGCCCCAGGGGAACTTGGCGGTAGGCGCGGTACCGGCAGCTCGCGCCGAACCGCCGATGCCGACTAACAGAGTGGCGGGCAAGAATAAGGACGCCGCGATCCGGACGATGCTGTGCTGTCTGCTGCGCATCTGAACCTCCGCGCTACGTGCCCGGCCGGCACCTCCGGTCGGGTGGTGGAACCGTTCCCAGATACGATACGTGGAACGAACGCAGTATGACGCACCGCGTGAGGGTTGTCAATCCGGCGGCGCGCGTCAGGATGTATGCGTGTGTGGGCAGGGAGCGGCAGGCTTCCCGGCCTCCCTCCAGTACGACACGGCCCCGATAGCTTGGCGGGTCCGTTGGTTTAAGTAGGGGCATCCACAAGAGCTGCTCCTACTTAAATCAGCTTGTACCGGATCGCTGGTTCGGCGCCCTGCCGGATCCGCCCTATGGTGTAGACACCGAGCGACGGATCGAAGCGCGCACCGGGAAACTGGCGGCACGCCACAACACCGGCAACGACGGCGCAAGCGAGGGCGCTCTCCGCAAGCCGGCCAATACCAGGAGAATCAGGGCTTTCGCTATCGGATCGCTCAACCGCACCAGTGCCGCCGCCGCTGCCGCGGCAGGAAGTGGCACGCCGGCTATGGCGACAAGCAGGCCTAGTACAGCTCCGTCCCGTGCTCCTAATCCATTGGGCAGGAAGAAGGTCACACTGCCGATCACTGCTGCCACGGACTGCACGGCGATCGCTTCGGGCAGGGACATCGCCACACTGGGCGCGGCGGCCCGCACGAGCAGCCACAGGGGCACGGTCCCCACCACCCACGCGATTGCGGCGAAGGGAATCAGGGCGAGCAGATGGGGTAAAGAGAGCCGCAACGGCGGGCCGGACGGATCGGTGACAAAGCGGGCCAAGCGCCGGCGTGGGCTGAGCCGAGGGCTCAACGTGATGAGCGTGAGGGCGACCAGTCCCCCTACCCCGCAGCCGATGGTCGCGATCAGGACGAAGAGCGGGCCATCGGCCCCCAGCGCGGGCAGGGCATGGAGGGCACCCGGCGCGGCCAGCAGCGCCAGGCCGCAGGGCGCCCAGAGGACGGAACCAAGGAAGCCGATCAAGCTGGCCAGAGCCAAAAGGAGGACGGCCCGGCCGGCGCATACGCCGCGCCGTCGAAGGAGGATGATACATTCGCCCGCCGCTCCGGCCCCCGAGCCGATGTAGGAAGCAAGGCCGGTCCCCGCGTAGAGAGTGATACCGACCTGTACCGCGGCGCGGTGCCCCAAGCACCCAAGCACCCGGGTCCAGATCACTCCGCTGATCACCATGGAGAGGACGGTCAGGGCGAGCGCCGGCACCAGGGCCGCCGGCCCAACCCGCAGCGCCGCCCGCAGCACGAGACTCCATCCGATGGAGTGCAGGGCCAGCGCCAGGACTCCAGCCAGGAGAAGGCCAAAACAAACACGAACAATTAAAGGCCGTAAGCGCACCAGCTATTATCCTTCCAGTTGCTTCTCAGGCAGCCATTCACGGGTCCAGGAGCACTGGAGTCGAAGCGGCGGGAACGAGCCGACTTGTATGTCACCTCGGTGCGCGTTGTCCTCAGCCCGACCACTGCTGCAAGATTGGTCGGCACCATGGTGCTGTACGTAACGGTTTTCTCGGCTCGTTTGGACGGTATTCACACCTAACGACACTGAGCCCGTCGAGTGTGACGCCCGAGGGGTTGTCCGCTACCTCAGAGTATGGGCGTTTATCGGGCCGCCGTCAAGCAAAGGCCAAAGCTCCTTTACCGACAAAATGGTGGTTGACAGGTGGTCAGGGCTAGTCATAGGCTGGCGCGGCTCACCCCTATGCGCCTATGATCAGTCCGGCCGCGCGCCGACCAATCATGATCGAGGCGGCATTGGTGTTCGCCGAGACAATGGTCGGCATGATCGATGCATCGGCCACGCGCAACCCCTCCAGGCCCCTGACCTTCAACTCCGGATCGACCACCGCGTCGGCGTCAACGCCCATCTTACAGCTCCCCACCGGGTGGTACCAGGTACAGACCGAGCTTCGTACGAACCGCTCGAGCGACGCCGCGTCGGCGAAGGCCGGACCGGGCACCACCTCGCGCAATCGCCATTCGGCCAATGCGTCGGCCGTGCCAATCGCCCGGGCCAGATCGATCCCCTTTAAGAGGCCACGAAGGTCCGCGTCTTCCTCCAGGTAGCGTGGATCCAGGCGCACTGGAGACGCCGAATTCGCCGAGGTCAGGGAGACTGAACCCCTACTGCGCGGTTTCACGATGCCCGGGATGATCGAATAGCTGTTGGCCGGCGGATCGAACCCCGGGCTGAACATTGGTTCATGTACGAAAGAGATCTCGATGTCGCATGTCTCTTCGCGCGCATCCGACCGTGCGAAGAGACACGCCTCCGTGATGTTGACGTTTAGGGGCGGAATCGGGATCGCGGCTTCGTAGACGACGCCGATCAGCAGATGGTCGTGGAGGTTCTTACCGACGCCGGGAAGGTCGGTAAGAACCTCGATGCCGAGCTTCGCCAGTTCCCCTGCCGGCCCGATCCCCGAGAGCAACAGGAGGCGGGGTGAATCCACGGCGCCGGCGCAGACGATCACCTCCTGGTCCGCCCTGACCGTGCCCAGCTGTCCCCCGACCGCGTACTCCACGCCGCGTACGCGCGGCCCAGCCCGGTCAATCAGTAAGCGCGTCACCACGGCATCGCTCAGGACGTGGAAGTTGTCCCGACCGCGGAGCGGATCGATCAGGGCAGTGCCCAGGTCCAGCCGCCGGCCGTCTTCGATCAGCAGATCATTCCAGCCCACTCCCTCAATCGCCGCCCCGTTGAAGTCCGCGTTGCGCGGATGACCGCGCTCGACGGCCGCCTCGATCATGGCGCTGCTGAGCGGGTGCCGCTCCACGATGGGTCGGGGCTGAAGCGGGCCGGAGGCGCCGCGATAGCGGCTGTCGCCTCGTGGATAGGTTTCGAGGTTCCGAAACTCCTCAAGGATGTTCCGGTAGCCCCAGCCTCGGCAGCCCAGGCGTTCCCATGCATCGTAGTCCTCTGGGGCGCCTCGCAAGAAAACCATGCCGTTCATGGCGCTGCAGCCGCCGATCATCCGCCCTCGAGGCCAATCGAACTCGCGGTCAGCAGCCTGCCGCTGCGGGACGGTTCTATACTGCCGGTCGTACTCGCTTTTGAGCAGCATAGGCCAGGACGAGGCATCGCGGACCATGGGCGGCAGCACCGCCGGCCCCGCTTCGAGCAGCAGGATCGACGCACTGCTCGATGTCGCCAGCCGGTGGGCCAGCGCGCACCCGGCCGAACCGGCCCCCACAATGACATAATCGAAGTTCTCAGCCGCCATCCTTAGCTCCCACCGCACCTTGATTCCGGCCGGCGCCGCGCTCGACAGCCAAGCGCCGGTTAGCCGTGCCGTATGGCCACGAGTACCACATCATGCACAAAGGGCGGCAGTTCCACGATCTGCCGTCGCTCCCCTTTGAGCAGTATTGACGGAGAGTAGAGCCCAGTGACCGGTGAAAAGAGCGAGACTCGATACTGGCCGGGCGGCAGATCCACCTCCACGGTCCCGCTCAGCGGTAGGCCCGCTCCAGGCTCCGTAACCTCACGGCTGTCCGCGATGTAGGCGGCATAGGCCGCTCCCGGAATGCCTGACCCGGCCACGACAACGTTCGCCAGGTTGACCTGAATCCAGTCGACATCCGGCCGTGCCCGGAGGAAATCGAACCCGTGAATGAACTCGGAAAGATTGCGCATCCAGGCGCGGATAGCGCCGCGTGATTCAGCCGTTCCTACCTCGTGCCCGACCGTGATGGAAAAGTCTATGTAATCATAGTGGCAAGCGCTCAGCAGGGCCATCCAGGCCCGCTTACGATGAATGGTCCAACCGTCCTGGTTGCGATACAGGCTGGCAGCGTTGTCTTCGTCCAGCACGCATGGTTTGGATGGGGCATTCGCGGCCAGGCAAAAATCGCGCATCTCGGCCAGTTTCAACTCCTTGCCCATGAAGGCGCCGAGCATGTAGCGGCGCCCCTGATAGATGGTGTCCGGCAACGGATGCACGTTGACCACGTCGAAGGCGGGGTTCGCGAAGGAGACGTCGAGTTCCTGTTCCCAGCGAGGATGGTATTTGAATGCTTGCGACCAAAAGATGAGGTGCTGAAACGGCAGTCGCGACTCTTCATCGCGCACCACCGCCGCGATCCTTTCCTGCCACCGATCGACATCGGCAGGGGTCGCGTGAGCGCCGAATCCGCCGCCCGGCTCATTACACACTTCATAATAGATGTTGTCAAACCGGTTTGTTTCCTGAACGACACGGCGCACGTACGCCTCTTGCCGCTCCACCAGGGCCGCATCGACCAGAGAGGTGTAGTCGGGCCATTCGACCCGGCCCACCCCATTGCGGTTGTTTTCCTCGCGCAGGGGGTTGAGCGCCCAGATCGCATCGGCGTAGGTGTTGCTGAACAGCGTCATCTCGACCACGATGTCTCGCTCGGACGCGGCAGTCAGAAAGCGACGCAAACGCGTGAAGTACTCGTCGTTCCAGCGATCGAGATTGTAGATAGGCTCGCCGTCGAGCGCCGCCCCCGGACCCGTCCGCTCCCAGGGTGCCAGATAGTCGGGGGATTCAGGTTTGCAGGGGGAATAGGGATTGCGCGCGGTCTGCAGTTCGCGGAAGAGCAGAAACAAGCGCGTGAGAGTTTGCTTTTTGTCCGCCGCTTCATCCAGGTAGCGCTCGAAGTCAAAGGCGCGGTTCAACACCGAGCCGTAGTGCTCGGTGGCACAGAGAAGCACAAGCGGCCGACCGCGAAAGAGGAAGTACTTGGGGTTCTCGGGATGTAAGCATAAAGCCTTTTGGCCGACCACGACATGTCCTGCCCTTCTTCTTCTATACAACAGTATTTTAAGATGCTCGACGGACAATCAGCCTGGGACCGCCTGAACCGTAACCACTATCGGCGCCTCGTCCGGTGCTTCGATACGAATGTGGGTCCGTTGCCCCAAATACCGTATCGATACGGCAGCAGGGTACGATGTCATGCTCAGTACGGGCTCGACCCGTAATTGGTCGAGTTGAGGATGAATACCCAGCAGCCAACGGGGTAGCGCTGCCGCGACCAAGCCCTGGTCGGCCAGAAACGGCTCGTAAGCCAATTCGGGTTGGTCCGCCGGCGTGGTGCGGCTGGGCGATCCCGCGGAATCCCAGAAGTTGCAGCCCTCGATGAGCGACGTGGCATCGAAACGCCGGACGATCGCCCGCCAGGCAGCAATCGCCTCCTCGACATGACCGGTCTTCACCAGGGCGCCAATCCAGTAATAGTTCCACGAGACCAGGCACCCCCCGTTCATGGTCTGGCCAAAGCGCGTCACCTCGATGTTCCCGTCGAGATAGGGCGTGGTGTGCCGCTGAGCATCGAAGAAATTAGTCTGTAGCGAGAAGCAATCTAACCATGCAGGGCCCCGCGCGGCGCGCTGCCGCATGATCGCCTCGACCACGCGGCCGGCGCGGTCGGGCGGCACCAGGTCCGCCACGATCGCCTGGAGTTGGGGGCCCGCATAGAGATGGAAATGCGCCGTGCCGTCCGCACCGATCCAATCAGCATAATAGCCGCGATTTTCGTCCCAGAAGTCCGCATTGAACTTTTCGGCCAGAACGCGCGCGGCTCCCGTCGCCAGATCGCGCTCGGTCGGGCGATCGAGCCACTGCGCTACTTCACGGAACGCGCCGAGTGCCATGTAAGTAAGCACATTGATTGAGGCAAGCCTTCCGTCACGCGCTACCCAATCCCAATAGTCGTTCCCACGCTTCCTGTCCGTCACGATCATGCCGTTGCCCTGCCCCATACGCCGAAGCAGTTGCCGCGCGGCGACCCAGGCAGCTGGAAACAGGCGCTCTGCTGCATCCCGATCACCGGTGAGCACGCATAGTTCACGTAGGGCGAGCAGGAAAGAGGGGATGTTATCGAGCGACGTATCGGCCTGATAGCCCGGCCCGACCGAGCCCGCGACGGTCAGGTTGCGGGCCATGTCGGCTACTTCCCGGGCGAGAACTGTCTGCGCATCGAACGTATCGGGGCCGAGTGATGTACCTGGCAGGCTGAACTTGATCAGTTCGGCGTACATATATTGGCAGAAGAATGCCACGTACCCCGAGGGCTCGTTGCCGAACCACCAGCGCGTGGTGTCGGCCATGATGCCGCAGTTCACATGGGTGTCAAAGAAGCGGCGGTTCACGATCACGTCCTCGCGCAGCTCGCCCGCGAGGTCGACATCCAGGTAGCAGCCGGTTGGTTCGGTCTCGAAGGCGACCGGCTGAAGCACGATCTCCGCGACCAGGCGGTCGCCGGCCGCGACCCTGAAGGAGGGAGCATTCGGCTCGCACCAGAGAGTTTGTCCGAGGACGGACATCACATTGAGCAACTCGCCCTTCTTGAGATGCCCGGTCGGGGACAGCCGCAGATCGCCGTTCGGCCGGGCGTGAGAGAGGAGCTTGACAATACCGTATGTCGGCGTGTCCTGCGTGGTGCATCGCGAGTAGGGCGGCGCCCCTTCCACCACGCGGAGGGCCGCCCCGTCGTAGAAGTCGTCCTGGCTCGTGTGCGCGTTCCATAGTTGACAGACGCCGGCCTCGCCGTACTCGGATCGAGCAGCGAAGAAGAGCCCCGGCACGAGCATATCGGTGAGCTGTTGATCGGCCATCCAGCGCTGCTCGATGGTCCAGATCAGCCTATCACCAGAGAGCTGGAGGCGCCATTGCTCCTCGACCTCACCGTAGCGGATGTCATGGACCGCCAACTCCAGCGCGTTCGGGCGCTCTGCCGTAACCGGTCCGGCGGCGGCGCTGAACACAAGCGTCCCCTGTGCGTTGCCATAAACGGTTTGCGCCCCGCAGCCGGCGGCGATGCCCTTCACGTGCGCGGGTGCCGCCGTCTTGAGGAGGTTGGCGCAATACTGACCACGGCCCAGGGCATCGAAAGACAGACTCTCGACGCGCGCGTGCGCGGACGA
>JAICHN010000110.1 GCA_025924845.1 Chloroflexota bacterium
CGCCTCCAGTATCGCTTTCAGGTTGAGCAAGACCTGGCGAGTCTGCGCACTGATCCCCCCTTCGGCCGGCTTCCCGGTTGCGGCATCGCGCCCGACCTGTCCCGCCGTAAAAACCAGGCGATCCCATCGCACGCCGGGCGAATAGGGGCCGGCGGGAACCGGCAGCGCGGCGCCCTTCACGATCTCCAGAGCCATAGCAGACATCCTTTCATCCACGCGGCGCATGCCGCTACCCCGGTGATCCTACCAGAAACAGCGCTCGACAAACCGCTAAGCCCCAGCCCCGCCTCAGGCGGGGCTGGGGCTTAGCGGTTGCAATCGCGATCAGTCGACCAAGGGCAGCACCAACACGGGCGGCTCGATCACGTGATCCTTGCTCAGTTCGTCTACCGCCGTGCCCACGGCGAAGAATTCGATCACGTGACTTCCCCAGGCGTGGGTATGCTCGTGGATGTTGGCGCCCACGATGCCCTTGGCGCCCAATTGCTCCGCTTCCTGCTGCATGCGCTCCATGGCCAGCTCGCGACTGTCGTAGAGCGCCTGGGTGTATTGCACCAACTCCTGGTTCTGGGACATGCCCTTCATGAAATTGCCGAAGCCTTGCCGGGCCACGTGGTACACGCAGTTGCCGATCACCATGCCCAGGGGGCGGTAGCCGGAACGGAGCAGAATATAGAAATCCTGCCCTGAGAGATCACTGGTAAACGGCTTCCCATGCTTATTCTTGAAACGCTGACGGTCGTTTCGGTGAATAACGGCGGTGCCGATGGCTACGAACTCGGCGATATGGGTGCCCCACTCCTTGTGATTCACTTCCAGCCGTACTCCCACCACGCCATCCGCTCCCAGGGCGGTCGCCTCTTCCTCCATGCGGTCCATGGCCAATTCACGAGCGTGGTACATGGCCTGGGTGAGGACGGTCATTTCCTCGTTCTTATTCCAGTTCGATTGCTGGAAACCCACATGATAGATACTCGAACCCACCACCAAGCCGATCGGATCGAATCCTGCTTCCTTCACCAGCAGGAATTCGCTGGTCGAAAGATCGCTGGTAAAGAGACGGGCCTCCTCATCCTTGCCCCGCATCTCCACCAACCGCTCACGGGCGTGTTGCGGCAACGCCGCGAATTCGGCATCCTGATCCACGCTCATCGTTGCACTTCTCCAGAGTAGCTTTCAGTCATTCAAACTTCGCCGCCGTGGTGGTGATCACTTTCGGGGTCAGCCGGCCATCGCGGAGTGACAGGACATGGGTAGCGCCGCGAATCATGTTCGGGGCATCGGGACGGGGGCGGATCGCGGTGCCGATCATACTGAGGGTGAGGTTGTGATGCTCGCGTTCGTAGGCGGGGTTCTCGCCCGGCCCATAGAGGCGAATCTCCTCCATGTGGCGGGAGATGTGCATGCCGACCACGCCCACGGCATGCTGCCGACGAGCCATGTCCTTGATCTGCGCGTTCGCGTTATTCCGGCAGTGAGTCAGCGCCTTGCTGAAGTGGGTCAGTTCCAGATTGGTGCCGCTTTGCTCATTCCACTCGTCACTCTGGGTGGTAAGAATGAACCAGGTGCAGTTGCCGTAGACCAACCCGGCCGGATCGTAGCCCGCCCGGTGCAGGGCATACCATTCCTGACCGGAAAGATCGGAAAGCCAGGGATTGCCCGACGGCGGTTGCCCTCCGGCGATGGCGGTGCCCAGCAACTGCACTTCAATACTCTTTTCGCTCCATTCGCGGCGCACGATATCAAAGCGCACTCCCACCACGCCCAGGGCGCCCAGCGTCCTGGCCTCCTGCTCCATGCGGCGCACGGCCAGATGCGTGGCGTCCTGGTACGCCTTGCTCAGTACATCCACCTCGCAATCGTTGTAGGCCGAGGCATAGGCGGTGCCCACGTGGTACATAGCGCTACCGCTGACGAGGCCGAGCGGGCGGAAGCCGCCGCGGCGCAAGAGGGCCAGTTCATCCGGCGCCAGATCGCTGGTGAACGTTGCCTTTTCGGGGTCGGCTCGGCGGAGTTCCTTCAGGCGCTTCTCAGCCGTGCTGGGAATACCGCCGCGACCGAGGCTTTGCAGATCCGCGGTCTGCCGTTGCGCCTCCTCTCGGCGTACCTGCTCGATACGTACCTGCAGCGCCGCGCGCTCCTGCTCGGCGGCATCACGCGCGGCCTCCTCCTCGGGGGTGGTATGGTGCCCCGGCAAGTGGAAACGATGTGCCCTGGCCACCGGGACGGCGGCGCCTACGGGGGCGACGGCCGTGACACGCGGCAAGGGAATGCGCAAGGGAATCTCCAGGCCGCCCGGCGCGGCGCCGATCCGCAGCGCGGCGTCCAGCTCCGGCGGGTGCTCGGCGCCAAACTCAATGCCTAACTGAGCGCGCCTCGGCACGAAGCCGAGGTTGCCGAACCGCCCTTCCACCCACTGGTTCGTAACCAGGTTCCCGACGCGGCTCACCAGGGCGGGGGTGGCCTGGTCGGGGTTCCGTTCGCCGAGGAATACGTCGCTGCCGTAGCCGATAAACGCCCCATCCAACTCATCGAGCATGCTGTCGTGACTGTGGCGAAGATGCGCGTGATGATGAGCCTTGACCAGTTGCACGCCCTGGCCGCTCGCCGCCTGCTCCAACTGCTCCAGGAATTCCTTATCCACTCCTTCGCCCGCGCCGACGAAATGGAGACGGACGGCATAAGGATTCGAGGGAGTAAGCTGAGGCAAGAGTTCGTTCACGACGTATGCCTGTACCTGTGTCTTGTCGGAAAATTCGCCATCCGTGATCACGATAAGATAGATGCCGGAACGCTGCCGATAGCGCGTGATGGCGCCCTGAAGCGCCTCCAGCACCTGGGTGCCGCCCGTGGGCTGGTTCTGCCGGATGGCGCTTTCCAACTCGTTTTCGGTCCGAATGTGGCCGGCGAACGACGGCCTGTGGTTATAGAACACCAGGTCGTAACCGGTACCGGCGGCGGCAACGTAGCTCAGAATGGTCGAGGCGGCATTCAGCACATGGCCGCTGCTATAGGCCTCATCCATCGAGCCGCTACGATCGAGCAGCACGGCCAGGGTCATATTGGGGTTCGATGCCATGGCCGTGCCGGTCCCGGACGTCGAGCGCGCTCCAGTCAGGTTCAAGCCGACCATGGGCAGGCCATGGTTGCTCGCCATTTGGCGGTAGGTGATCGTCCGGAAGATGTCGGATCGAGGATTGGGTAATGCTTTCTCGCCCGTGATAGGGTTACCGAGCTTGCGAAGGAAGCCCATGGATAGTAGACACTCCTTTACTGCACGTGAGCCCCAAGGAACCTGGTCGAGCTGAACGTCTTCTCCTTTCCGCACCGCCTAGAAGTCGGGCGCCAACAGCAATTTGAGCAAGGCCATCCGCACGAAGACGCCGTTGGCTACCTGACGGAAGTACGCGGCGCGCGGATCCTCATCCACCTCGGGACGGATCTCATCGACCCGCGGCAGCGGATGCAGCACGATGGCACCGCGGGGCAGCAGACTCATCGCCTCCTGGTCGATGACGTAAATACCGCGTACGGCCTCGTAGTCGGCCGGGCGATCCGCGAAGCGCTCTTTCTGAATGCGGGTCTGGTACACCACGTCGCACGTCGGCAAAACGGCCCGCAGATCCTGCTCCTCGCGGAACGAAATGTTGCGCTCGCGTAGATGCTCCTTGATATCCTCGCGCATAGCCACGGCGGGCGGCGCCACGAAAATAAGCTCAATATCCTGGTACAGCGCGAGCAAATAGGCCAGCGAACGCACGGTTCGCCCGTGCGCCAGGTCGCCCACCATGGCGACACGCAGCCCATCAATATGGCCCAACTCGGCCTGGATCGTGAAGAGATCGAGCAGGGCCTGGGTCGGGTGTTGACCAGGACCGTCGCCCGCGTTGATCACCGGTACGGGCGAAAAGGCGGCAGCCCGTTTAGCGGCGCCGCTTTCGTTGTGGCGGATCACCAGCACATCGGCATAGCAGCCCACCACGCGCACCGTATCCTCCAGGGTCTCGCCTTTGGAAACGGAGGAGAACTCGCGCGCGTTCTCGGTGGTAATTACCTGGCCGCCGAGACGGATCATCGCCGTCTCGAAGGAGAGGCGGGTACGCGTGCTCGGCTCGTAGAACAGCGTCGCCATGACACGGCCGGCCAACGAGGAATCACCGCCGCCGGCCGCCACGTCGCGCATCTCCGCCGCCAGGGCAAAGACTGCTTCAAGCTGTGTCCGATCGAACTGCTGGCTGTCAATTACATGGCGCACGAAAGATCCCTTCCGGTTGGGCCCGCCGGCCTGAGTGTCACACATTGCCCCCAGTATACCGCCCGAAGGCAGTCGGTTATATCCCTATCTGCTGATATTTTCCGAGTGGCACACCGCGGGGCGCCGATATGATAGTGTTCTCAATACTTGACGCTTAATGCCGCGACACGAGAAAAGAGACATGCATGTCCAGTAGTGATCCATCCAGACGACCGCTCCGAGTGGCGATTATCGGCGCCTCACCACGTTCGAACTATCTCTACGGTCCCATTATTAAAGCGCTGCCGGAGGAGTTGGAATTGGTGGGCATCTGGGGCCGTAGCGCATCCTCCGCGCAACGGCTGGGAGAAAGCCTGGGAACGCCGTGGTACACCGATCTGGAGCTTCTGGTCCGCGAAACCGAGCCGGAGATCGGCATCGTCTCCGTCGCCTACGAGGCTAACGGCGCGGTCGGTCTGAGCGCCGTGGAGCAGGGATTACACGTCTTATTGGAGACGCCCATCGCGCACAAGCTGAGCGAGGCCGACGCGATCATAGCCGCGGCGGCGCGGCGCGGCGTGAAAATCGTGGTGGCCGAACAATTCCATCGTCGGCCGTTGGAAGCGATCAAGCTCCGCCTGATCGCTTCGGGGATCTTCGGGACCGTGCATACGTCGTTCAACGACTTCGCGGGTCACGGCTACCATGGGGTAAGCGTGATGCGCAGCTACCTGGGCTTCGACGCCGTGCCGGCGCAGGTTACGGGTGCGGTGCGTTCGTTCCCCCTGGCCCCCCATTGGTCCCGGCTCAAGGGGACGACTGGTGCGCGAACCGAGACGCAGGAACATGGCATGATCGAATTTGCCGACGGCAGGCTGGGCATCTTCCATTGGACCGATCTGGGCTATGATTCGGCCCTCCGCTGGTGGCGCGGCAGTCGGTTTCTGGCCGAAAAAGGGATGGGGATCACGGTAGGCGTCGGCCTGGATGTGCAAGAACGATTATCGCTCCTGGCGCCTGGTGGCGAGGCGCCGCTTTTTATCACCCTGGAGCGCCGTTGGGAACGGGTGGACGGTGGAGCGCTGACGGCCATGGTCGCCCATACCGGGGATCCGGAACTGCCAATCGTGCGTTGGGACAATCCGTTCGCGCCGAAGGTGCAGGGCCATGGGCGACAGTGGCATGATGATGAGATCGGCGTAGCGGGCTGCCTGCTCAGCCTGGTCACTGCGGTTCGGGAGGGCATCGAGCCAAGCTACGGCGCCGCGCAAGCACGGCTGGATCAGGAGATCATTCTGGCCATCCGTCACTCTTCGCTCCAGAGCGGGCAACCGGTACGGCTCCCCCTCGATCCCCTGGCCCAGGCCGTGTAGGTCAAGCAACACTTGCCTGGGCGATCAGCCCAGGCAGTGCCTTCACCCACGCGGCCAGGTCCTGGGCCGGGATGGGACGGCTCAGATAGTAGCCCTGGGCGAGGTCGCAGGCCATGCCGGCGAGCAGCCTGTAGGTGGCCTCGTCCTCTACCCCCTCGGCCACCACGACCAGACCAAGATTGTGGCCCAGGTCGATGATCGAGCGGGCGATCGTAGCGCTCTCCTGGCCGTCGCCCAGGCCGAGCACGAAGGACTTGTCGATCTTCACCTCGTTCACTGGAAGGCGGTTAAGGTACGCCAGCGATGAATAGCCGGTGCCGAAGTCGTCGATAGAGAGCCCCACACCCATCTGATGGAGGCGACGGAGGAGGCCGAGCGCGCGGGCTGGGTCCGCCATGACGGCGCTTTCGGTGATCTCCAGCTCCAGGCTCTCCGGTTTCACCCCGTGATCGGCCAGCAGTCCAACGATCATTTCTACCAGATGAGGATCCTGAAGCAGGCGGGCCGAGAGATTGACCGCGATGCGAATGTCCAGCCCCTCGTCGTGCCAGGCGCGGCATTGGCGGAGCGCCGTGTCCAGCACCCAGCGGCTGAGCGGCAGAATCAGGCCGGTGCTTTCGGCCAGGGGAATGAACTGATCGGGCGGCAGGAAACCGCGCAGAGGATGCGGCCAACGCACCAGCGCCTCCACGCTGTCCAGCCGGCCGGTCTTGAAGTTGACTTTCGGTTGGTAATGCACGCACAGGCCGTCGTGCCCGATTGCCTGGCGCAACTCACCGGTGAGGCCAAGCCGATCGGGGCTGTACTGATCCTGCTCGGGCGAATAGACGGCAAAGCCGGCGGCGGCGCGCTTGGCGGTATACATCGCCACGTCGGCCCGGCGCAGCAGCGTGATCGCATCCTCCCCCTGCTCCGGCGCCAGAATGATCCCGATGCTTGCCGCCACGCCGACCGTGTAACCATCGAGGGTGAAAGGCTGTTCCAACGCGCGCAGGATCGTCTCGGCAACGGTGATCGCGCCCTCACGGCCGGCCGAAGGGAGGAGCATGGCGAATTCGTCACCGCCCAGGCGCGCTACCGTATCGACAGCGCGGAGCCTGGCGCAGAGGCGGCCCCCTACTTGTTTGAGCAATTGATCGCCGTGATGATGACCGAAGGTATCGTTGATTTCCTTGAACCGATCAAGATCCATCAACAGCAGGGCGAGCGGAGCGCGATCCCGCTTGGCGACACGCAAAGCCTGCTCGATGCGGTCGTGCAGCAGGTCGCGGTTGGGCAAGTCGGTCAAGGCGTCATGGAGGGCCTGGTGAGCCAGACGCTCACGCTGGCGGAGCAGGCGGCTCGAGGCATTTCTCACCACCAGGAACAAGGACAGATAGAGGACAATGAAGCCGATCGCCACGTTCCGCCAAACGGCGGAGCGAAGCATCGCTTCCTGGCTGTCGAGCATGGTCAGATCATGATAAAGTTCGTAGACGCCGACGATCCGCCGCGCCGCGCCTTTGCCCTCGGCAATGGGAACATACACTTCGAGGAGATCGTGAAACTTGCCGCGCTCGGTGGCGTTCTCCGGCGCTTGCAGATCGGATATGTCGGCGGCGGAGGCCACCTTCCCGTCCAGGATATTCTCCAGGTCGTCGTCCATCGGAAACCGGCGTCCGATCAGCGAGGTGTCGTCGGAGTAGAGAACGGTGCCGGATGGACTCCAGATTTTGACCCGTACGAAAAGCCCGAAATGCATGTTCTGCGTGGTGGCTGCCGCCAATCGGCGCAGGGTATCGCCACTCAGGCCGGCCGAAGGATTCTGGGGGAGGAGATGCTCCTGTAAGAGTGCCTCGGCCTGGCCGGTGGCCAGGGAGGTCTCCTGCTTGAGAGCGATGCTCTCCATGACGCCTTGCAGGCTCCAGGCGAGGAGCGCCGCAATCAGGGTCAAGATACAGGCGCTCAGAATGGCAAAGGTGCGCAACAGGGTCATGCGCCCGATAAGTGGCGCGACGAGCGACCGCATGACGCTTGCTCCCAGCCTAGTGAACTACCGAAAACGACACTCCCTTACTATCTATCGGCAACCAGCGGCAATTCATCAGCCATCATGCATCGACGCTCCGCAGCAGCAGCACCGGCGCGCCGGTCTGGCTCAATACACGCGCCGTAACGCTCCCGGCCCAGATCGCCTGCAAACCGCTTTTGCCGTGGGTAGCGATCACTACCAGTCCTACGTCTGGCTCACAGGTCTCCTGGACCAGAGCCGCCGAAACGTCGCCTCTGCGGATTTCCGTAGTGACCCGCAAGCCGGATCCCCGTCTCTCCTCGGCAATCCTCTCCAGGTACGCGGCGGCGTCACGCTCTTCCAGGCTCAGCACCGCCTCCGTGGCTCGCGGCATCCAGGGCGCGGTGGGCGCCTGGTCGCCGCGTACCGTGCCGATCGTAGGCACCACCATCACGAGATGCAGGGCGGCGCCGAATAGGTGCGCCAGGTCGCTCGCGATGCCAAGCGCCCCCTCGGCGCCCCGCGTGCCGTCCAGGGGAACCAAGATCAGCCGCGGCGGGAAAACGGGCTTGGGATGCGGGCGCTCGACGCGCGCCAGCAGGACGGGGCCGGCGCCGCGCCGCAACACCTGCTGCGCGATAGTGCCGAAGATCAGGCCGCGCACCCGACCGTGGCCATGTGTGCAGAGCACGATAAGATCGGTGCTCTCCTCGTTGGCATGGTCGACGATACTGCGGGCCACATCTCCCTCCGGCGCCTCGTGCGCGTGGGTCTCGATGCTTAACCCGTGCATGGTTGGCCGGGCGGCAAGATCGCGTAGGTAGACGCGCGCCTCCTCAAGCGTGGTCAAGTGCCGCTCGCCATGCACGGTGGCGGGTGCGGAGCGCTCCAGAATATGCAGCAGCACCACCGCGGCGCCGGCGGCGCCGGCCAGACTCTCGACCAGGGGCAGCACCGCTTCCGCTAGCGCGGAGCCGTCCAGAGGGACCAGCAATCTCCTGTACATGTGCCAACCCTCCGCGCGGTGGGCTATTTGCTCAGGCCGGGAATAGCAGGCACCAACCCTGGGCTGAGCTCGTGGGCCGAGTGGATCACCAGCAAAAGATTCAAGGCGACAATGACCGCCGCGCAAAAGCCCGCCACCCAGGTAGTGAACAGGCGGTTGACCAGTGCCCCCATAATATCGCGCCTGCTGGTAAAGTACAGCAGGGCAAGGATCGGAAGGGGAAGGACCAGGCTGAGCACTACCTGGCTGTAGAAGAGACTCTGGGTTGGGTTAACTCCGGCGAAGACGATGACGATGGTAGGTATCATGGTGACCAGGCGCCGCAGCCACAGCGGAATGGAAAAGCCGACGAATCCCTGCATGATCACCTGGCCCGCCATCGTTCCCACCACCGAGCTGGAGAGGCCGGAGGCCAGGAGGGAGACGGCAAATATCGTGCCCGCCGCCTGGCCGAGCAGGGGGGTGAGCGTGTGATAGGCGCTCGGAATGTCGGCGATGGCGTGCAGGCCATGGGCGTTGAAGGTGGAGGCCGCCATATACAGCATGGCCATATTGATCAGTCCCGCCAGACCCAGGGCCACCACCACTTCGGGAACGGTGAGCCGGAAGATGCGCCGCGCCTCCGCCGCGCTCCGCGGCACCACGCGCCGCTGAGTGAGCGCGGAATGTAGGTAGATCACGTGCGGCATCACCGTGGCGCCGATAATGCCCACGATGCTGAGTACACTGCCGTTCCCCACGTAGGGCACCACGCTGTGGTAGGCGACATTGCCCCAATCGGGCCGCGCCATGATCGTCTCGATCAGATAGCCGGCGGCGATCACGCCGACCAGACCGGTGATCAGCAGCTCCATGCGGCGCACCCCATAGCGCTGTAAGCCGAGCATGGCGTAGGTGGCCAGCCCGGTCAGCACCACCGCGATGCGCAGATCCAGATGGAACAGCAGGTTCAGGCCGAGCGCGGCGCCCAGGAACTCGGCCAGATCGGTGGCCATTGCCCCGATCTCCGAGACGACCCACATAGGGTAGGACAGGCGGCGCCGAAAGTGGATGCCGCACAACTCAGCCAGGTTGCGTCCACTGGCGATACCCAGCTTGGCGGAGAGTGTCTGCATCAACATGGCCGTCAGATTGGCCAGCACGATGGCCCAGAGTAGACGGTAGCCGTATTCGCTGCCGCCCTGGATATTGGTGGCGAAGTTTCCCGGATCGACGTAGGCCACGCTGGCCACGAAGGCAGGCCCGGCGAAGGGAAGCACGGCGAACAGACCGCGCCGCCGCCCATCGAGCACGGCGTGGGCAGCCGTCGTCATGCCGCTGTCTACCGATTCCCGGATCACGGGCAAGCCGGGCGGTGGTTGAGCCGGCAGCTTCAACGGCGTGAGTCCTCCGCTAACGCCGCGCCGGTAGGCCGTACCAGCACGCAGCCGGCGATCTCGCCCCCGATCACGTGGGTGATGCCGGGGCTGGGGCCCACCCGAATGGTGCTGACGCCCCCGAAGGGCGCTACCCCCTCCAGGCGCACCGATGCTCCCGGTACCAGACCCAGCAGGCCAAGGTACTGGAGGAGGCCCGGCTGCTGGTCGCGCAAGCGGACCACCGTCCCGGCCTCACCGGGCGCCAGGTCGGCGAGGAGACGGAACTCCTGGGCCGGTACGGTCAAATCCCGGCTGGGAATAGGATCACCGTGCGGATCGCGATCGGGCTGGCCCAGGCGATCGGCCAGCCGCTCCTCCAGGTCCTCACTGATATAGTGTTCCAGGCGATCGGCCTCGGCATGGACTGTCTCCCAGGACATCCCGAGGAATTCGGTCAGATAGAGTTCCAGGAGGCGATGGTGGCGAACCACCTCGAGGGCCATCGCCTCCCCGGCTGGAGTGAGGCCGATATTCTTGTACGGCGTGTGGCGCAGCAAGCCCAATCCGGCCAGGCGCTTCACCATATTGGTCACGCTGGGCGCCGTTACCTCCAGAGCGCCGCTCAGGGCAAGGACGGTCACCGCCTCGCCGCGCTCGCGGAGCAGGTAGGCGGTCTTTAAGTAATCTTCCATAGCGGGAGTGAGGTCAGCACGATTCACCCGCCGAACCTCCTTCGCCCAAATCTCATCGGAAGCGAATCTTTCAACTTAGCCATGACTAATTTAAAGTATAGGTGTTTGGTGGGATGGAGGCAAGAGGAACAGTGGAGGCTCGGCAGCTGACGACCCACGCGATGACCGAGGTGTGGGACACACCTTTGTGGCCGAGGTCGCGTGGTAGGGGCGCGGGTCTCCAGGCCCGCTTGGTTCAGCGACGGATCGTCCTTGGGGAGCGTGCCGGCGGCCGGACGGCCAGGGCTACGGCGGGCCTGGAGACCCGCGCTCCTAAGAACAAGCACACTGGTCGGCGTTATGGTCTGGGCCGAGCATTGACGTGGCGTTCAAGCCGCGTGTACCTTCAGGCCGTGAAAAAAGCGCGGGATAAGCCCGTGTATCCTCCCGCCTTCAGTGAGTGCCTTGCATGCGCCGCCCCGTAGACGCCGCTCCTCCGGCCCGCCACGCCTTGCTGGGTCTTCTGCTCGAAGGGCCATGCCATGGGTACGATCTGATCCGCGCCTTCGCCCCTGCTACGCCATTGGGCAGCACCATCCACCTTGGGGCCAGCCACGTGTACTCCCTCCTGGCCCGCCTAGAACGCGACGGCCTGGTCGTGGGCGAGGAGCAACAGCAGGAGATGCACCCGCCCCGGCGCATCTTCCGCATCACCGAGGCCGGGCAGGACGCGGTCCAGCGGTGGCTTGACGCGCCGGTGACCCGCCCCCGCGAGGTATTGCTGGACTTCCCGCTCAAGCTCTATCTCGCCCAGCGGCTCGATCCGGCGCGGGCCGCCGTGCTCGTGGCCAGGCAGCGTGCCCTGTTCGCCACGTTGCTGAGCGAGATGGAGGCGGAGGAACCGTCAATCACATCGGATGCGGACGGCGTCTTTCTGAGCCTGCTGCATGAGAGTCGCGTCATCCGTACCCGCGCCACCCTGGAGTGGCTGGACCGTTGCGCGGTGCGGATAGGCGAACCGGAGGGACGGGACTAAGCCCTTCGACCCCGGCCCAGCCGCGCCTTTCAGCGCCGGTTGATGGATCCTCGGCTCAGTGCGGACGATGGAGCGAACCGCCCCGGAACTCGTGCTACACTGGAGGCAGCGACGAGGAAAACGGACGTGGGAGCAACGTCATGGCCATGGAGATTCCGACCCCTCACCCCCAATCGTGGGCTGTAGCCACCTATCTGCCCAATGAAAGGGAGACCCAGATCTTGGGGGGCACCGACGTACACGCCGAGGCTACCTACAGCCTCGGCCAAACCCTCCGCGTCTATAGTCGGCAGGAGGGCAAGCACTGGTTGGTGCGCGCCGAAACCGAGTTGCGCTATCCGCGAGCGGACGGGACGACCGGCGTGTTTTATCCCGACGTGCTGGTCGCCCCGGACGTGTGGATCGATCCCGAGGCGGCCTATGACGTACGCGCCGTGGGCAAGCCGCCCGCCCTCGTGGTGGAGGTTCTCTCCAAGAAGACGGCGCGCAAGGATGTGGGCCCCAAGTTGCTCGCCTACGCGGAACTGGGCGTAGCGGAGTATGTGACCTTCGACCCCCGCTCTCGGCGACAGCGCGAGTTGCGCGGTTATCGGTTGGTGGGCTGGCGCTACCTGCC
>JAICHN010000111.1 GCA_025924845.1 Chloroflexota bacterium
ACCTTCACGATCATGCTCCCACGATCGTTGGCTATGATGCGAGTGGAAGTGGTGCGTGAGGGGCGCGATCTGGTCGCGGTGCCGATCACCCAGGTGGTCGGTACGCATCCACTCCCCTACCGCGATCTGGCCCGTTGCCAGGGCGGGGAGACGGTGGAAGTCCAGGGTCGGCGGCTGACCATTTACGGTGCTCATCTGGCCGAGGGCGCGGTAGGGGACGGCGACGCCGGACAGTCCATCGTGCTGGAGGTAGCAGGACGATCGGGCGGGCTGGTGGTGGATGAGGTGATGGGAAGTCAGTACCTCCCGGTGCGTGCCGCGCCCGGCTATTTGCGGCGGCATTGCGGCGTGCTCGGTTACGCCGTAGGCGGCGGGGGGCGGATCCTGCCCATTCTAGACCTTCCTACCCTGATCGAGCGATCAGAGCAGACCGCCCCGCTAAAAGCGCCTGATCGCGGAGACCAGCCGGCCTACACCGTGCTCGTGGTGGATGACAGCCAGACCATGCGGCGGGCGTTGCGCGGCACTCTGGCCAAGACCGGTTTCCGTGTACGTGAGGCAACCGATGGGCGCGAGGCCCTTGCCATCTGCGCGACCACAATGCCCGATTTAATCACCCTGGATATGGAAATGCCCGGTATGGATGGCCTGGAGGCGCTCTCGGCCCTCCGCTTGCTGCCCAATGGGGGCGCGGTGGTGCCCGTATTTATGATTACTTCGCGCCAGCAAGCGCGGCACCGTGCCGCCGCCCTGGCCGCCGGTGTGACCCGATACTTTACCAAGCCCTACGATCAGGACGAGTTGATTGGAGCTACGCGGCTCGTTCTGGCCCGCGGCGCCGGATCGGCCGGGGAGGCTGCGTCGTAAGCGCCGGCCATACCTAATTGTTGCGAGACAGGGTACGCTATACGGAAGATTGTCGCGTCAGGGAGCAGTGGGAATGCCATGGATGGAAGGAGAGTCAACATGTTGTTTGGAGGGCGTGGAAGCGCCGGCCGGAACCAGCCGAGTCCCCTACCCGGCGCCGGCAGTCCCGCCCGCAATGCCGTCATCATGGCGGTGGATGATGACGCAACGGCGCGCGCGGCGATCATCGACGCGCTGGAAGAGGTGGGCTACACGGTGTGTACGGTGAGCACGTACGCGGACTGGGATCAGGCATGGCGGCAGGGAAAACCGCCCAATCTACTGGTGCTCGATATTATGTTGGCCGAGCCGAAGCGCGGTGGCTACGAAATTCTGCGAGCGCTGCGGCGCGAGGACGATCATACGCCGGTGGTGATGGTCAGTTCGCGCAATACGCCCGCCGATACCGCCTTCGCCAAGGCCCATAACGCGAACGCGTTTGTCAGCAAGGTACGAGGTGAGTTTGACCATCCTGAGCGCGGCCTCGTGGCCACGGTCAATAGGCTGCTGTCCTCCTGAGCACAAGGTGACTACTTGCTATGGTGACAACTACAAGGATCGTTCCAGGATGCCGCGCAACTCCGCGGTTGGGTGTGGTTGGCCGACGCGGCTCTCTTCTCCTCGGTTTTAAGGAGACGATACCATGAATAACCTGGGTGGATCAGGTCCAGAACGCCAGCGAATCCTGATCGTGGAAGATTCAAAAACCCATCGACGTAATCTTCGCGACGCGCTGGCCGATGAGTATGAGTTGCATTGGGCCATCAACGCTCGGGATGCCCTCGCTCTGGCCTTTACCAAGCGCCCTAATCTCATTCTGCTTGATATCAATATCGAACCACCCCCGACCGACGAGGTGGATAAGGATGGTAACCCGATTCCCGGTAAGAACATCAGCGGTCTGGAAGTATGCCGCCAACTGAAGAAGAGCATTCTGAAGGACACGCCGATCGTGGTGCTCACGGCCTCCAAAGGGTTTATTCCCCGGATCAAAGGCAAGCTCGCCCATGCGAACGAGTACTTGACCAAACCCATCGAAACCGCGGAACTGCTGGAATTTATTCACAAATACTTGGGCAGCCCTCGCGTTCGCGGGCGTCTCGACAAGATCGAGCGCGATTATGGAGAGCGTACCGCGCAATCGCGCTAAACCGCTGAGGCGAGGCGTTGTCGTGCGTGCATCGGAGCGGATATGCCCCTACTTTCTCGGTTGTTCGGACGCAAGCAGCGAGACGACGCGCAGACGCACACGCCGGAGCAGCCTCCGGTTTTTCAACCAATCCCGATTGCCCAGCCTGCGGGCGCGCCGGTGCTCCATGAAGCATCGTCCGCCGCGGACGACCACTCGCTCTCCGCGCCGGCCGGTCCCGGCCTAGTGGAAGAACCGGGCGAGGATGCTCGGAAGGACAGGGTCGAGCCGGCGGCAGCGCTCTTTATAGCCGAAACGGCACCCGATCAACCCCTGGAGAGCATCGAGGATGCCCGCTCGGGCGATTTTCCCACGGAAGATGAGCCGCTTGGCGCCCTGGCCGAGGTGGAAGCGACGCTGCCTCAGGCATCCGAGGCTGGCGACGCGGAGAGCGGCGGTGATCTTGATGCGGCGGAGCGGTTCGATCAGTTCATGCCGTTCGCCTCGCCCGCCATAGAGCCCGTTGCGCCCGACGAGCTCCCGGATGCCTTCACCGAGCCCGTGCCGGCACCGGTTGAGCCGGCAGACGATCCCGCCGCACCGAGCAATCCGGCCGTGAAACTCGTGGCCGAAACACCGCCGGCCCAGTCTGGGCTCGACGAAACGACCGATCCTCCTGCGGAGCCCGCCGAGAAACCTACGCATCTACCCCTCACCGGTTGGAAGCATCTGGACCGCGCGCGGCAAGCGACGCCGCACGACAATGGCCGCTCCGCTCCGTTCGCCGTTCCCTCGACCACTGCCGAGCCGAAGACGTTGATCGGCGGCAAGGAAGACGATCTGGTGCCGCTGATTCCCAATACTGAGGCGGACGCGGCCGATGTGACCGGAAGCGCCGAACCGGACGAGACGGGGATCGCCGAGGCGGCGGTGGATTCGCTCAAGCAAGCGTGCGACGGGCTGGTCGCCCAGGTAAAGAAGTTGTGCCTCCAGCAAGACGGGGCCCGCATCGTGGCGGGCATGATCGCGCTGGTTGGCGAACTGGACGCGCGCTACGCCCGCGATATGGGGATTACACGGCGCAATGGAGTAGAAGAATTATTGCGGGATGTGCGCGGCACCATGGCCGAGGGTGACCGGTTTGTCCTGGAGTCGCTGGAAAATGGGCGAGGCGGATTGACCGCCGAAGCCTTCCTGCATGATCTGAAGACCATAGCACCGGGCGATCGGCCGCGTCTGCTTGGCCACTACATTACCTTCCTGACCTTCATGATCAAGCGTGTGCTGCACCAGTATCTCCGTCCCCTGGAAGAAAACGAGACTCGTACGTACGAGATCAGCTACCACCTCGATTATCTGATCGAGGGCGTACAGGATGTCTTGATAGCCAAAGTGACGGCGCCTGTTTCCTGAACGGCGCTTTAGCCTGGATTATGCATGGGCGGCCCTGGTCCAGAGCTTCTATCGTCATGAATGATCCAGGTTTAGTCATACAGGGCAGCACCGCCTCGGCGGTGCTGCCCTGTATGACCAAGGCGCGGCGGCGGTAACTCGGAGCGGAAGCATGCACTTCCGCTTCGCCCCAAGCCGGGTCAGGAGCCCGGCAATTGATCCTGATTCCAGGCCTCCTGTTTGGCCGTGCGCATCGCCTCCCGCGCCACGTTTTGCGCTTGCTGGGTCTTCTCCCGCGCCAGCTGACCCGCACGTTCCATCACGGCGTCGTGCGCCGGACCAAGCATCTGGTTTTCCTGCTCGGTTTCCGGTACGGCCAGTCCGGCCAGCATACCTAGCCCCATGGTGACGGCGCCGACGGCTAGGGGATTCCGCTGTACCAAGTCTCCAAGGCTATCAGCTGAGCGCCGAGCGGTAGAGGACGCCTTGGTACCGATCTGGCTCACACTCTGGCTCGTCGAGTTCGCGACCTGCGCGACTCGATCGCTCGCCTGGCCGGCGAGTTGGCCCGGCAACGCCGTGCCGTCGCTAGGCTGATTCTGATCGACGCGTTGGTTATAGGCTTGAGGCGAGTACGTGGGCTGGTAGTATATGTTCTGCTGGGGCTTATTATCCTGGTTATCCTGGCGCGCGCTCATGAACAGCCAGCCCAATCCAATGCCTGCCATCGCGGCCGGGACCGGATGCTGCTTAACCGTATCCAGCAGCGAACGACCCGCCTGCTTGTTGCCGTTCATCGTCCGCGCCGCGGTACCCGCCGCGTCGCCGGTTCGGTCAGTACCGACGCCCACCATACCCTGGACCTTCTCCGATACGGAACTCACGGCATCCTCCACCTTTCCTACGGTTGCTTGCCGTACGGTACTCTTTAGATCCTGCACCTTTTCGAGGGCGGCATCCCGCGCGGCGTCTTTCGCTTGATCGACGAGCAACTGGGGGTCAAGCCGCTGCTGGATGGCATCGATGGTTTCGCTCATCTCGGCGCGCGTCTGCTCGATCTGGTCACGCGTCACCGCAATGTCGTCGGCCTCCCCGAAGGTATCCTCCACCTCCAGCGAGTCGATTCCCTTTCGGGCCGGAGTATCGAGCAACGGATCGTCGCCGTAGCTCTCCAGGTCTTCGTCGGTGTAGGGCGGCGGGGTCGCCGATCGCCCCAGATCATCTGCTCTCTGGCTCATCAAGCGTCCTCCTTAAGTGTCCGTGATGCCTGTTTTTAGTACGGATACGGCAACTGCGATGTGGGATTGGAGCCGACCTGGCTCGCTGAGTACCCCATGTTCGCCGTGTCGTTGTTCGAGGCGGAACTCTTGAAGAAACGCCCGCCCACCCAACCAAGCGCGAAGGCGCCGGCCAGGAACAGCGGCGTGTGCTCCCGCGCGAAGTTTTCGGCTTCCGCCCGTAGCGCCGCTATGTCGCGCTCGCTCAGATAGGACGAAAGGCGCTCGATCTGATCTGCCGCCTTATCGGCGGCCGTGGCCAGCGGCGCCTGCCCCTGCTCATGCATACGCTGTCCAGTGTCGCGAAGGGCAAGGCTTACGGAGTCCAGAGTGCTGGTGGCACGACCTTTCTGCTGATCGAGCTGGGACGTGACCTGACCCTTGACCTGCTCCGCCACCTTACCGACCTGCTGTTGGCCCTGATCGTCCGCCTTGCCGGCCTGCTGTTGGGCCTGCTGGGCCACCTGCCCCGCCGTCTGGGCGACCTTGCCGGCTCCCTGCCCCTCGGTCTGGCCGGCCGTTGAATCGTATGCCGGGTCGGTCGCCGGCACTTTCGAGTCGAAGGCTGACTGCTCCGACGTGCTTGGCGCGTCCTTATACCCGAATGCCTTATTCGTCTGACCCACGACACCCCTCCTCGACTGTATATACGACCGGTAACAGGGCTCCATGCCCTACAGGCATGAAGCGACGCACACCAGGGCACTCGCGTACGCGAACGCCGCTGCATCGCTCCTCTGTCTCCCTCCAGCATCATGTTTTAGCTAAGTTACCGCGTCAGCCGATGGAGCTAGCCGAACTCGGAAACAGGACTAGGCATGAGCAAACCCTCTCGCCACATCGCCTGGAGTGGCTTGTAGCTGAGCAGCGTGATCCCCTCCTGCCGGATAACGGCGCGAATTTCCGCCGAAACCATGGAGTCCAGATCCGTCCGGCGCCGCCGCGCGTCATCGGGCAGTATGGCCAGTAACTCGGCATCTTCCAAGCCGGGATGAACCGCCCACTCGCTCAGCCCCACCGGGAGGTCTCGCAGCAGCTGGGCATATTGGGCTGCCTTGCCTACCGGGTCCAGCCTATAGTTATCCAGCACATTGTGTTCGTTGGTAGGCAAGCCCTGGCGTCGCAAGGCGTCGCCCGCCGATCGATCAAAGACCCGCAAGGCCAGGCCGTATTCTTTTGCCAACCGTACGGTGATCTCGAAGATTTCGGCGCGGCCGCCGTTATATAAACAATGCCAGTCCAGATGGGTTGGTTTAAGCGAGTTTGCAAGCACTGCCTCAATCTGCGCCCGGAATTCGACTTCCACTTCCGCCGGCTTTGCCTGAGCCAGAAACTCGGGGATGCGTTCGTACAGGTAGAAAAAGCCCGACTGATCGACGAGGGAGGGAACCTTGTCCCTGGAGGTAAGCGGCCCCCAGCGGTAGTTGGCTGTATCGGAGATCAGCGTCAGGTGTATGCCGAATGGAATATCGGGATTTTCGCCGAGCAGCCGCATGGCGTGCAATGCCCAGGGACAGGGAACCATTAAGGTCGTGGAACAGACCACCCCTTCCTTGAGTGAGCGCAGGATAGCGGCATTGACCGCGTGGCACATCCCCAAGTCATCGGCGTTGATAATCAACAAACGAGCATCAGGCGGATAGCCCAACAGCCTGTTTGTTTCGCTGCCTTGCCTTTGGCTCATGTATCTTACTCCTTCGAGGTACTAAAATAACGGCAGTTGCGCCGCTTCCTCCACCTCGGGAGGCTCGTCGTCGGCCGAGAGGCGGAAACGGGCCAGGGGCACGCGGCCACGGTCGTCAAATACCACCCCTTCCTCTTCCAGCAGGCGGCGCTGCATGCCGCCGCGCGTACTGATCCCGCCCTGGCTATTGATGATCCGTTGCCACGGCACCACGGTTTCCCGGCCTTTCGGCAAATCGTTCAGCGCATAGCCCACGGCGCGCGCGTCGCAATCGCCTACCATGGCGGCGATATCGCCGTAGGTGGCCACCTTTCCCCTCGGCACCCGGCTTACCGCCTCGTAGATACGCTCGTTGAGCGTTGGATTCGACTCCGTGTCCATTGTCCCCCTCCCAGAATCATCCCTTTCGCGCCATCCTCACTCATAGCGCAGCACAATTAGCGGCTTCTCACGTGAGGCGGGGAAGGCCGAGATCAGGCCGGCGAGGAGCGCCAGGAGTACCGAGATCGCGATCAGGCCGCCGATCACCAGGGGATCGAAGCTGGTGGGAATGTCCAGCACTTCATGATCGAGCACCAGGGTAGCGATCATGGCCAGCGCCATCCCCATCGATCCACCCATCAAGCCGACCAAGCCGCTCTCCAGAAGCAGCAGGCGAAGGATCGTGCCGCCCCGTGCCCCCAACGCTTTCATCACCCCGATCTCTCGCCGCCGCTCCAGCACGGCGAGCGCTACCGTGTTGGCGATGATTACGGCGCCCGCGAACAGCGAGAGCGCCGCCAACACGAGGGGGAAGATGGTTGCCCGATCGAGGATACGGTCGATCAGGGGGACCAGCGCGTTGATGTCGAACGCGAACACCTGCGGCAAATCGCGGTTAATCTGATTCGCGGCGGCGCTGTCCTGACCGCTCTTATATTGCAGATACAGCACACTGCGCGAAAGGGGCGAGTACGCGGCGTAGGGGCGGAGGAAGGAGGCGGAGGCGATCAATCCGCCCCCGAAGCTGGGATTGAGGCTGTCGGGCGCGATAATGCCCACCACGTGAAGCGTGAAGGTTCCCCCACCCAGGATGCTGTAGCGCAGGGTACCGCCCACGCGCAGATCCAGCGGCGTCGCCACCGATTGAGGCACCACGACATTCGAGGTTCCTTCGTCGGCGGCGATGAGGGGCCGTCCGCCCGGTAGGATGGTCAGATGCAATTTGGCGAGGCGGAGGTCGCGGCCATCCATGCTCTGGAAGGCAAATAGATCGCGCTTGGTCCCCACTGAACGGCGACGCAGCACCTGAGCCGCCGGCTCGCCGTTGACCGCGATCAGGTGCAAACCGGCCACGACAAGACCACTTTCGAGCCGTTGCAGGCCGGGAAGCCGTCGCGCCTCCTCAACGGTGGCGCTTTCCTGATCGGTCGGGCTGAAGGTGGCCACGTTAAATCCATAATCGACATCGAACAGGCGATTCAGCTCGGCGCGCACGTTCTGGGCCAGTACCACCCCCGTCCCCACCGCCAACATGCCGATACCCAGAGCTACCCGGGTGGAAGCGGCGCGCCGCTTCTGACGGCTCAGGTTTCGTAGCGCGAGGCGCAAATCGACCAGGCCAAAGGCGGGACCGCGACTCGCGGCGGTAACCACGACGAGGAAGATACCGCTGAAGAGTACGAAGAGCAGGACTACCCCATAGGCGATGCCGATCCCCAGGCGGACGTTGTGCAAGGCCACGCCTACGGCGACGCCCATGGCGGCGGTGAGCACGATCATTACGCCGCTGGTGAGCCACCAACCGATCCGGGGCAACGGCGCATCCTCGTCACGCAACACGCCGATGGGACGGGTACGTCCGGCTCGCAGTACGGGGAGGAAGCCGAAGACGGCGGTGGCGATTACCCCCAGCACCGCGCCGACCAAAAGCGGACTGGGGCGAAGCGACCAGCTTACCTGCGCGCCAAGCTGCACGGCCAGGCGCGTGATCGCCAGGCTAAGTCCAATGCCGCCCACTATACCCACCACGCTCCCCGCCACGCCCAGCAAGAGCGCCTCGCAGAGGAAGAGCGGCACCACCTGATACCCGCGGAGGCCCAGGGTTTTGAGTACGGCGATTTCCTTGGTGCGTCGCCCCACCGAGACAAGCATGGTATTGACGATGCCGATGCCGCCGATCAGCAGAGCCAGTAGCCCGCACGCAAGGAGCAGTTGTTGCAGGCGCTGGGTGTTGGTCGCCGCCTGCTTCGCCACATCGGCGGCGGTCGTGTAGCGGAAGAAGGGACCGAGACTCTGCTTCAGGGCCTTGAGCGCTACGGCGGTCTGGGCATCGTCCCGAGTGCGAATGAAGAGCTTGTCGGCCACGATGGCGCCCTTGCCGCGGGTTTGGGGGTCGGCGGCGAACAGTCCTTGTAACGGCTGGTAGATCGTGCCGCCGATCCCAAAATCACCCTGGAATAAGCCGCCGGGCGAGACAATGCCTCGAATGGTTACCATCTCATCGATGGAGACGCCCAGCGCTACCTGGTCACCTAAATGTAAGTGCAACCGGTCGAACAGGTCGCGGGTGATCACGGCGTCGGTGGGGGCACGCAGCAGCGAGGAGACCGAACGATTGGGTTCGGTCGCCGTAAACTCACCGTACAGTGGGTAGTGGGCGGGATCGATGCCACGCACGGAGATCAAAGTACTGATCCCGTGCGCCGTGGCCTTCACCCCGCCGCGCCCGCCGTTCAGCGTGGTGGTGTACGCCGTAATGATGCCCTGCCGGCGAAGCTGCTCCACCTTCGCCAGGTCGGAAGCCTGAAATGGGGTGGTGATCGGATCGACCGCGATATCGCCGCCATTAGCTTGTTGAGGGGCGCGAGCGAGCGAGGCGCCGATATTCAGGGCCAGCAACTGCATACCGACCACGGCGGCGACCCCTACCGCCACGCAGAAGACGGCAAACAGGGAGCGTGAGCCGCCCCGGCGTAGATTGCGCCAGGCGTAGGCAATGGCGAAGGCCAGAGACTCCACAGTGCGGTTAGCGGGCCGCGGCCGCGGGCACGGCGGTGAGGAGGGGCAGTCCCTCATCAACCACCAAGCCGTCGCGGAGTTGGATCGTGCGATCCGCCTGCCCGGCGATGTGGGGATCATGGGTAACCAGAATGACCGTTTTGCCCAATGTCGTCCGCAGATCGAGCAATTGCCGCATGATATGCTCGCCGTTGGCCGAATCGAGATTGCCTGTCGGCTCGTCGGCCAGGATGATCGCCGGATCGTTGGCGAGGGCGCGGGCAATCGCCACGCGTTGCTGCTCGCCCCCCGAAAGCTGCGAGGGCTTATGGCCCAGGCGATCGGCGAGCCCGATGGCGCGGAGCAGATCGCTCGCCCGCGCCAGGGCATTCTTGCCCCTTCCAAACTGGATCGGCAAGGCCACGTTTTCCAGCGCGGTGAGGGTGGGTATGAGGTTGAACGATTGGAACACAAAGCCGATCTGTCGGTTACGGATCGTGGCTAGCTTTCCTTCGGAGAGATGAGTTATGTCGATGCCGCTGACCAAGATTCGCCCGCTGCTTGGGGTATCCAGTCCGCCGAGCAGCCCGAGCAGGGTCGTTTTGCCGCTGCCGCTAGGGCCGACCACGGTCACCACCTCGCCGCGCTCAATGACCAAGCTGACCCCCCGCAGGGCGTGAACCACGCTCTGGCCCAGGGGAATATCCTTGGTGACGCTCTCGATGACGATGGCCGGCATGTGCATGATTGCTTCAGGGTACTCAAGGCCACTATTCGGCGCAAGCTACGACAGGCCGGCTCAGCCCTTGCGCGCGATGGTGATGATCTCAGGGCCGGCGTTGGTAAGCGGCTGCCCGGTCCAGTCCCCGAACTACTCCTCGATCGCCAAGTCGGCACCGCACGGCAAGGAGGACAGCGTCGCCGCATCGAGGAACCTCGGCATGCCCCAGCTCACCAGCGGACGGTCCCACTTGGGGCTGGTGTATGTGCCGGAGCCACGCACGATATCTCCCTCAACCGGCGTCTCCACCTGGGACTCGCGCCGCACAATGGCGCCGCCTGCGTCGGTCACCTCGGCCGTGTACTCCGTCGCCCAGTGCTCCCATCCGCGGACCAGCGGGTTGCGCGTCTCGAATGCGAAGCGGCCGGCGTCGGTGAGGGCCGACCGGATCGCGGTGAGCGCGGCGCGGATCTCGTCATCCTCGATGAGCTCCTGGAAGGCATGACCGGTCATGATGACCAGGTCGAATTCCCGGTCCCACCCAACCGACGAGAGGTCGCCGAGGACCCACTCGATATCCGACCGCGCACGCGCCTGGTTGAGCATGCCGGAGGCAGGGTCGAGCCCACACAGCCGCCCGGTATGGCCCGACTCCCGCGCGCGGCGCAACAGCGCACCCGTCCCGCACCCAACGTCCAACACGGCTCGTGCGGCCATGACTAGCGGCAGGTGGAAGGCGAAGTCGTCTCGCCGCGCATGGCGGATAGAACACGTCATACAAGGCGGCGAGACGGTCGTCGGTGAAGTCAAGATTGTAGTCGGTGGATTGACGTTCCATCATCGCCCCAGGAGTGTAGCACGCCGCGTCGCCTCCGCTCAACCGGTGGCAGTCGACTCCAGCGCGAGCGCGACGGCCTGCGCCGGCACCCGTGTCCCTGGGGCGACGACAGAAGCGCGGATTAGGTGAGCTTCCGTTGTATGCCACAAGAGCTACCGTGAGACATGCGCCCCTCTCGATCGGGGAGGGGCGCATATCTCTTGATTTCGGGGATGCTGCGGTGCAAGGTGGTTCCTGAGCGTGGTAGAGGTAGCGCCCGCAGCAGGAGCTGGGGGTATCGGCCCAGTGGCCGCACTGCGACATGCTTCCCACCCGAGGAGCCGCAGCAGTGCGGCCAGCCGCCAGCAGACCTTCAGTCGCGCACTTGACTGACCTGCAGCCTGGGCTGCACGTTGGTGAAGTTGGGAATATCGCCTATAAGCTCGCCACCGTGTGCCGCCATGGCGCCCTGCAAACCATCCATGGTTTCAAAGGTGAAGGTGCAGATCACCGTGTAGGGAGCTGGTTCGCCGGGGGCGCCACCCCCCAGACCTTCATCGATGTGCGTGGCCGTCAATCCCGATGTGGAGAGTCGTTCCCGCGCAAGCGGCATATGTTTGGTCAAATAGTAGTCGAGATCGAACGTGCTGTCGGCCGTCTACGGATACATCACCGTTAAGCGGACCATCGTGACCTCCTTATGTGCTGAACGTAAACGTTTTGGTCTAGTTGCTCCTGCTCGAACCAGACCGGCTAAGCATGGGTGCACACGTGTGGGTTCTTCAAGCTATAGCTCCTTTTCGATGAGCTGCAGGCCCATCGGCTACCTGCCGAACCTCGTCCGCTGCGCCTAGGCCTTTATCAGCACAGCACGAACTGGGCGCTTCGCGTGTGAAGGATAGCATACGGCAATACCCGGGTAACGGCAGGGGAAACAGAGCGAGCATTGAGGCGCGAGCCTCGCTGCGAGACCGCAGTGGGCAATGCCTTGACCAGGCAGGGTCGCGCTATCTCGGGTGTTCCCGATTCGCTCACGTCGCCGCAGCGAGAGCTAACGGCGCATCGATCGTTTGGGCCGACACTGCGCGTGACGCAAGTGGGTGATCGGGGCGCATGTCGCCGATCCCTGCCTCGCCGCTCGACACGCCGTGGCGGGCAGCAGGCGCTGCATGAGCAGGCCGTACGCTGCATGGACTTGTCGGCCAACACAGGGGGCGAGGGAGCTGTCCCCGCGCAGGTGCCCGACCAGTTCGGCCAAGGTCCATCGCCACTCCCTCCGCCGGCGCCACCGCCGCCGGCACCACCACCATGTGCCCCGTGCTCGCGGGCCAAGGCT
>JAICHN010000112.1 GCA_025924845.1 Chloroflexota bacterium
CTTCTGGCCTGATCGCGCTTATGGAAGAGGTCCGTGGTGTGGGAACCGCATTGTCCACAAAGATGACGAGACGTTAGGAGCATAGCCGTGACATCACCATCACGCTCACCCCTTCTCCGGAAAGTCGACTGCTTGTGGATGCCGGTGCCCGACCTTGATGCCGGTCTGGCATTTTATCAGAAGCGCCTGGGACATGAGGTTATCTGGCGCACTGCTACACAAGCGGGGTTGAGGCTGCCCGACACCGACACTGAGCTTGTGCTCCAAACCGAGCGACCCGCACCGGAGATCGACCTACTGGTTGCATCCATTGAGGAGGCCGTTGCGAGGTTTCTCGATGCCGGTGGCGGAGTGATTGTGCCGCCTTTCGACATTCGCATCGGGCGCTGTGCCGTTGTTCAAGATCCTTGGGGAAACCGCCTCACACTGCTCGATATGAGCAAAGGCAGCCTCGTAACTGATGCCGAAGGCCCCGTAATCGACTCGCCTGAGCCGTGAGTAAGCCTACCGGCACGCTCGATGGCGCCTCACGGCTGATCCTGGCGACGAAATCGCCTGGGAGCGCGATCATCTTGCTCGTCCCCGTTGATCGCTGCGGCGGGACGAGCGCGACGCTCGCGCTCCCAGCATGATCGTTCCGCGGGCGGCGTTCCGCTAACCGTATGACGTTTGCGTAGGCACACCCGCGCGAGTGGAAGGCGTGCATCCCTTCGGTATTCAGACCAGAGACAGCGGGAGCGCGGTAAGGTATGCTATAGGTAACGGTTACCCGGCTTCCGAGGTCGGTGGGAGGTTCTTATGCAAACCACGTGCCCGCGATGCGGGCTATTCCATCCTTCTCAAGTTGCTTGTCCGGTATCCGGGTTACTTGGCTCCGCGCCGTCGGAGGTCAGACAGCCCGGCGAGATAATTGCCGGTCGGTACCGCGTGGATCGCGTCCTACATCGAGGCGGGATGAGCACGGTGTATCTCGCCGTGGATACCCTCCTCCAGGATCGGCCGGTAGCGCTTAAGGAATTGCGTCCCGCCCCCGATGCCACTCTTGAGGACGTGCGCGAGGCGGAGGCGTGGTTCGCGCGCGAAAGCGCGCTGCTCAGCGTCTTGCATCATCCGCTCATTCCCTCGTTCTATAGCGTGTTCCGTGAGGAAGGGCACAGCTACATTGCTCAGGAATACGTGCCGGGCGCCAATCTGGACGAACTGATTGGTCGCGAAGGCCCGATCGAGGAGCAGACCGCCGTAGAGTGGGGTATTGCCCTCTGTGACCTGCTGGACTATCTGCACGGACGGCCCGATCCGGTTGTATTCCGCGACCTCAAGCCGGCTAACGTGCTGGTCCGCCCTTCTGGGGCTGACCCGGATTGCAGGCTGGCGGTGGTGGATTTCGGCATCGCGCGCCGCTTCCAGAGCGATACGGTAGGAACGGTCATCGGGACGCCCGGCTACGCACCGCCTGAGCAATACCAGGGATTGGCCACTCCGCAGAGTGACATCTACGCACTGGGAGCGACCTTGCATCGTGCGCTCACCGGCTACGACCCCGAGCATCCCCGTCCCGATCAGCCGCTCTTTAGTTTTCCAGCCGCCGATGAACTGAATCCCAACCTTTCATCGCGGATGGCCGAAGTCCTTGCCCGCGCCGTGGCCCTGGCGCCGGCGGATCGCTTCGCGAGCGCCGTCGAGCTCCGCGCCGCCCTGCAAGGCCTTTCGGCGCGCCGTTTCCGCGCCACGCCTTTTGGTTCACGATCCGCGTCTTCCGGCCGCCGCGCCCTGGCCGTAATGGCCGCGGTACTCCTGGTGCCTTTGATGCTCTCTCAGGTGTTGCGCCTTGCTCAACTTCCGCTGGAGAACGGCTATTACGCGACCGCTCCGTCCGGCGCTCAGCCATGGTCGGCCCAGCCCTCGTTGGGGTCCTACGCACCCCCCACCGGATGCACGCCGCCCCAGGCCGTAGTCGATGCGCAGACCGCGAGCACGGTATGCGGGCCGGATGGTACGGTGTGGGACCTCAACCTCCAGAGCAACGAGATTATTCACTTCAAGGCGAACGGCGACCGTACCGTATTTACCATCGACTCGGCTAAAGTGCTGACCGATGCCACCCTGGTTAGCCCTTCCTTCAAGGCCAGCCACTGCAACTGCGTGTGGCTCGTGGACGGCAGTAGGTTGCAGATCCGCTTGAACGCGGACGGAAATCACGCGAAGGTGGGTTTGCCTGCTACGGTGCTTCCCAAGGTGTCGTCAGGCTTGCTCCAGCCTTAATTGGCTGGAGTGAAAGCCAAATCAGGGCGGGCTCGTGCCAGACGAGCCTGCCCTGATTTGGCGTCTTGGAGGGGATGAAATCCCCTCCCGGCCAATCACCCGTTCGGCTAATCAGCGCCGCTCCCGTTTTCGGGCAGAATGCCGAGCAGGTAGCCGCTCCCTCGGATAGTGTGCAAGAGGCGCGGCGAGAAGCCCTCGTCTATTTTCCGCCGTAATCGACGGATGTAGACATCGATGATGTTGGAAAGGCTGTCGAACTGGTCATCCCAAACATGTTCGCTGATCATGGTCCGGGTCAGCACGTGATCCTTGTTGCGCATGAAATACTCCAGCATGGCGTATTCCTTGCTGGTCAAGTCGATCTGCGCCCCGGCCCGTGTTACCCGGTGCGAATTGGTATCCACCAGGAGGTCCGCCACCTGGAGGCGCGCCGACTTAACCGTATTCTCGCGGCGGAGCAGGGCGCGGACGCGCGCCAACAGTTCATCCATATAGAACGGCTTCACCAGGTAGTCATCGGCGCCGCTATCGAGGCCCTGGACCCGATCTTCCACCGTATCCTTTGCTGTGAGCATGAGGATGGGCGTGGTCACGCCCTGTTCGCGAAGGCTTCGGCACACCAGCACCCCCGGTTTTTTGGGTAGGAGCAAATCGAGCACGATCAGGTCGTACTGATTGATCAGGGCCAGTTCCTCACCCTCCTCGCCGTCCCCGGCAGAGTCGACTGCGTATGCCTCCTCGCGGAGCGCCTGGCAGATCGTCCGATTGATCTTTTGTTCATCCTCAACCACCAACACTCGCATTGTTCAGACACCCCCCGTAGTTAAGTATGCCAGGTGTTTGGAGTCTCTACAATGCAGGTCGTGAGCCGAGATCGCCGGCCCGGCCGTGCGGGTTGGTTGGTTCGGCACGGCAGCCCGGCTAGGCGCCCTCGCCCAGGTGATCCTTGATGGCGCCCGCTGTTTTCAGCCCGATCCCCGGCACGGCGGCAATTTCCTCTAGAGTTGCCCGGCGTACGGCCGCCACGGAACCAAATCTGCGGAGGAGATCCTTTTTGCGCCTACCTCCAATCCCTGGTACGACATCAAGGCTGGATTCGAGGCTGCGCTTGCCGCGCAGGGATTGATGATAGGTATTGGCAAAGCGGTGCGCTTCGTCGCGAATGCGCTGGACCAGGAACAGCGCTTGCGAGCCCGCCGGCAACAAGATCGATTGCGGCCGACCGGGCAGGAAGATCTCCTCGTGCTGTTTGGCGATCCCGGCTACCGGCAGATCGGTGATCCCCAACTCGTCGAGCACGGCGACCACCGCGCTCAACTGGCCCTTTCCGCCGTCCAGGAGGAGGAGGTCCGGTCTGGCCGTCCAGCCGCCCACGTCGCTCCTGACATCGGGCGCCGCTTCCTCGGCGCCGGCCGGCGGCACCGATTCGGTGTTCGGCGGATCGGACTGACCGGCATCTGCCGATTCAGCCACCTCCGTCTCGGCCATGCCGTTGGTTTCCGAAGCGCTACCCGCGGCTTCAATGTCTCCATCCCCAGCATCCTGCCCGTCAACTCGTGCTCGTTTGAGGCGTCGGCGCAGCATCTCCGCCATGCTTGCAAAGTCGTCGGCCCCAACCACCGTCTTGATACGAAACCTGCGGTAGGCGGCGGTGTTTGGCTTGCCCTGCTCGAACACGACCATCGAGCCTACCGTGGACGTTCCTTGAATGTTGGAAATGTCGTAGCACTCGATGCGCGTCGGCAAGGTGGGAAGGCCCAGGGCCGTTTGCAACTCGGCCATTGATTGCGCCGCTTTCTGATTATCGCTTAGTAACTTGAGCCGGCGTAACTCGGCGGACTGCCGTGCGTTGGTTTCCGCTACGTCAATGAGCGCCGCCTTGTCGCCGCGTTTGGGCACGGTCACCGTTACCTTTCGACCGCGTTGCGCGGTAAGCAGAGCGCCCAGCGCCTCGATGTCCTCTGGTTCGGCCGGGAGGAGAAGTTCCTCCGGCAACTCCGTCGACTGAACATAGAATTGGAGGAGGAAGGCACGGAGTACTTCCGCGTCGTCCTGGCCCGCCACACCCTGAAGCGCGAATTGCCGGTGGCCCAGCATCTTCCCTTCCCGAATGGCGATCAACTCGACGCACGCCTCATCCTCCACTCGGGCCAGACCCACGATGTCCTGATCGTGCCCGCCCATTACCGTCACCCGCTGACGTTCACTGATTCGGCGCACCGCGGCAAGTTGGTCACGGATTGTGCCGGCCCGTTCGAAGTCGAGGTGCTCCGCCGCCTCGACCATGGCGCGCTCCAACTGAGCGGTCAATTGTTCGCTCTTCCCTTCAAGCAAAAGGGCCGCCTGCTCGATGCGCTGTCCATATTCCTCTTTAGAGATGGCGTCGATGCATGGGCCGGTGCAGCGATGGATATGGTATTCGAGGCAGGCGCGATTACCTCGATCGGCCACGGTCAGGGTACGCTCCTGGGGCGGTTTGCCCGCCGCCGCGGCCCGTTGGGCGCGGCGCCCTACCCGCTCCGGGGGTTCCGTTTGAGGTACGCCGCCGTCCGTCCCGGCCGGGGGCACGATGCGCAGGCGGCAGGAGCGGTAGGCAAACAGGCGCTTGAGGAGGTCCAGGGTGCGATAGACGGACTGCGAGCTGGTGTATGGGCCGAAATAACGGGCCCCATCGTCCGCGCGCCGCCGTACTGTTTCAATACGCGGGTAAGGTTCGTTGGTAATGCGAATGGCAATATAGCTCTTATCGTCGCGGAGCAGAATGTTGTACCGGGGCCGATATTGCTTGATCAAGTTACACTCGACGAGCAGGGCCGCGTTCTCGCTGGGCAAGATCTGGTAGTCGATCTCGGCGATGCGCGGCACCAGGCCCCGATTCTTCAGACTGAGGCCGCCCGGGTTCCGAAAATACGAGCGCACCCGATCGCGTAGACTGCGTGCCTTGCCCACGTAGAGCACGGTGCCCGACGCGTCCTTGAACAGATAGCAGCCCGGCTCCGCCGGCAGGCGCGCCAGCGTTTCTTCCACGGCAGGCGGGAAGCGGGCGGGGGGTGCGGTAATAGTCTCCATGATCGGAATATACCAGTCTCCGTCCCATGAGAGGTGACGTTCATCCTAGTATCGTACATGGCGGCACATCGCGCTACGCAAGGCGCGGCCCTGAAACTCCCGTACCTTTCGCCGTTGCTTGACCGTGCCCCGGAAGGGCCGGTGTACGATGCAGGTAGGTACGCGACAGCGACTTTAACGCTTGCTGTGAGATCCCGGCCCTGCAATACTTGATGGAAGATCCTGACACTAAAGTGTCATGGCAAGGCTCGTTGCGGCTAATGCCGCGATACCTCCCGAGCGGACACATCCCCCCTTTAGTGTGAGGATCAAGGATCGCTAGGATCAAGAAGGCGGAGGATACCTGGTGGCCGACCTGCTCACACCTGACTGGGGATCCCCTCCTGCCGATTGGACGCTGCCCAGCGGCACGCTGCATTTGTGGCGGGTGAGTCTGGCCGATCCCGAGGGCCTGGTCGAGCGGTTCTACGCGCTATTGAGTGACGATGAGCGTGCCTGTGCGGATCGTTTTCGCTTTGCCGACGACCGAAGGTGCTTCGTGATCTCCCATGGCGCGCTCCGGGTCATCCTTGGTTACTACACGGGACGCGATCCGACCCGTCTCCGCTTTGATCGGGGTCCCCACGGCAAACCGGCGCTCCGGAGTGGACATGGTCCGCACTTCAACCTCGCCCACTCGGGCGACCTGGCTTTGCTTGCCCTGTCGCCGGATCACGAGGTTGGGGTGGACGTGGAGCAGTGGAGAGCCGTTGCGGATTATGATTCGATCGCCGCCCGGTTCTTTAGCCCCGCCGAGCAAGACGTGCTGCGAGGTTTGCCGGCCTCGGCCCGAGCGCGGGCCTTTCTGATCGGCTGGACGCGAAAGGAAGCAGTGATGAAGGCACTGGGGCTGGGCGTTGCACAGTCTCCAGAATCGATCGAGGTATCATTGGAGGAAGGACGCGCCGTCGTCCTTCGTATCGCCGGTCGGCCGGCGGTCCAGTGGACCATGATCACCTTCGCACCCGCCCCCGGCTTTATTGGGGCTCTCGCCATTCAGGCCCCGTCGTCCGCGTTGTCCTTTTGGGAGTGGGCCGATGGGTTCAAGGGAGTTCTGACATGACGGGGAGTGCCGGCAGACCTTCGCTCGATAATCCTTACCGTACGCTCTTCCAGGAAGCGCGGCCTCGCGCCGGCCAATTCGACATTCACGCCGACCTGGCGGCTGCCTATCGGGTAGACGCGACGCTGCGTGGCCGCCTGACTGACTGGAAGGCAGGCGGCTACCGCGCCGGCTTGATGACCGGTCTCGCCTGGGGCCATTATGAGCAGTACCTTTCCGGCCAGTGGGATGGGCAGGATCATCAGGACGAAGCGCAGTGTATGGCGGGATCTGTTCCCCGGCTGCACGGTCCCGGCATCCCCTACATGGTTCCCACCGAGTCCTATGCCCGCTATATGGGCGACCTCCTTGGGTCGGCCATTGAGGCCGGAGCGGAGGCGATCTTCCTCGAGGAACCGGAGTTCTGGGCGGCGGCGCGCTATGGGCCGGCCTTCGAACGCGCCTGGATCGCCCGCTACGGCACCCCCTGCCTCAATCCGGCCGCCAATGCGCGGACCTGGAACATGGGCGGCGAACTGCAATATGCGCTCTATACGGAGTTGATCGCGTACCTAAGCCGGGAAGTGCAGGCCCGAAGCGCCGGTCGCGTCCCCTGTTACGTGGCTACGCACAGCCTGCTCAATTACGCCCACAATCGCATCGTGAGCCCGCTCTCGGCGCTGCGTCGGATTTCAGAGTGTGGAGGGGTCATTCTTCAGGTCTGGAGCCACACGGCTCGCTTTCGCGTGTGGTATGAAGGGGCACGGGGTGAGCAGCTCCTTGCCGTGGGCTATCTCGAATATGGTTCCGGTCTGGATCTGGTGCGAGGCAGCGATCGACGCTTGTGGTTCTTAGTGGATCCCGTTGAGGATAACGCTCAACACGAGTGGGAGTTTTACCGCTCCGGCTATGAGGCGACGGTGGCCGCCGCCCTGTTGCATCCCGAGGTGCGCGCCTATGAAGTGATGCCCTGGCCCTCCAGGGTATTTACCCGGCGCTTTCCGCGCATGCCCGGCCAGCCTGAAGGCAGTCTGATTCCTGCCTCCTATGCGGTGGAAGTTCTGGCGGTCACGAACGCCCTTAGCGATATGCCCAGCGAACCGTTGGCATGGGATTGTGGTACGGCGGGCCTTGGCGTATTGGTCGCGGACAGCCTGATGTTCCGACGTGCGGGACCGGACGTGGGCGATCCCGATCTTTCCGCCTTCTACGGTCTAGCTCTTCCCCTGGTCAAGGCCGGAATGCCGGTTCGACCAACCGGCATGGAGGCGATGGCCGAGCTAGGGATACCGGAAGACCTCTGGGCGCTCCTGCTAAGTTACGACGGCATGGCGCCTCCCAATCCGGCCGCCCACGCCGTGCTTGCCGACTGGATACGAACAGGGCATGCGCTGCTCTGCTTTGGGCGCGGTGTCGATGCCTATGCCACGGCGCCCGCGTGGTGGAACGGAGAGTCCGGGGGACTCGGCCCCTGGGCCGATCTGTTCCGCCGCTTGGGGCTGGATGAGGCGCCGACTGCCGGCATCCATCGGGTGGGGGCAGGGCTGGTGCTGGTCGAGGCGGACGGTCCGATCGCCCTGGCCCAGCGCCCCGACGGCGCTTCCCTTGTGCGTGAGCGGCTGCGCGACGCAGCGGCTCAACTTGGGCCGAGCGCTCCCGTGTACCGTGAAGTACCCTACCTTTTGTTGCGGCGTGGCCGTTATGTCATTGCCATCTCGCCGGGGACGGGAAGCGAACCGGCCCTCCACCTGAACGGTCGTTTCGTGGATCTGTTTGACGGGGATCTGTCGGTGCGGACCGCCCTCACGCTTCAACCCGGCTCACAGGCCGTTCTGGTTGACCTGGATCGGCTTGATCCGCCGGGGATTGGGGTAGTAGCCGCCTCGGCGCGTATTCGGAACGAGGAAATCGGTGCCGGCAGGCTGCGCTTCAATGCGGCCGGACCATCCGGCACCACGCTTACGGCGCGCATCGCGCTGCCCAGCGCTCCCCAGCGGGCGCTCACGAACGGCGCCTCGGTGGCTATCGCCTGGGACGCGGATTCGCGCACCGCCCTGTTGCGCCATCCCAACGCCCCGGAGGGGATTGCTATCGAAGTGGAGTGGGCAGGCTAGTCGTCTGTTAACCGGCAATATATGCCCTTAACCGCGGAACCCGCGCCAAGCTCCCTTACGCTCGCGCGGCCAGAAATCCCAGGATTCGGGTCCAGGCATCGGCGGAGGCGTCGGCGAAATCGGTCCAGCGGCGGTCAAAGAAGCTGTGCGGCGCCCCGGGATAGATTACAATCTCATGGTCCACGCCCGTGCGGTCCAACGTCTGGTCAAGTTGTTCCACTTCGTTCGGGGGAATGCTCTGATCGGCGCCCCCGAAGAGGCCCAGTACGGGCACGCGAATCGCTCCGGCCCGATCCAGGACGGTAGGATTGCCGCCTCTCGCCCGCGAAAGCCCGGCGTAGAAGCCGACCGCTCCCGCCAGGTCGTGACGCTCGTTGGCCGCGGCCAGCAGCGAGAGCGTGCCGCCCATGCAAAAGCCCACGGTCACGATAGGTGCGCCGCCGGCCTCGGCCCGACAAGCGGCGATTGCCGCGTTGATGTCCGCTTCGATCCCCGCCGCCCGCATTTGTTCCACGTGCGGCATAAACTCGAACGCATCGTCCCGTGGGGTGAGCCCGGCCGTACGGCCAAAGTAATCAATCGCCAGGGCATTGTATCCGGCCTCCCCGAACAGTAGGGCGAGGTCTTTATAGAACTGGTGCAGCCCCCTTACATCCGGAAGAATGACCACCCTGGTGGCCTGAGGCGTCTCGGCTCGGGCCGCGAACGCGTTGAATTTGTTCCCGTCCGTCGCGGTCAGGATCAGATCCTCTCCTGTGGCGGCGCCGAAGCGCTCGGTCGGGAAGGGCGGGTGGGCGAAGCTGTCGTAGCACACGGGGACACGCTCCTTGGAAACTATTCAGGCACGTCAACCTTATTCTAATGATATACCGATACCGTTCCGCGTGGGAGTGGACTCACTGCTGTTTCCTACTTGATCAAAGCCGAGCCTCCTCCAGATCAAGGTTACGCTCTACCTGCCGAAGGCTCTCGTCGCTCAAACGACCCTGGTCGTGCAGGGATGTGACGGCCTGGCGCTGCACCGTGAGCAGCGTACGCTTGAATTGGTGATAGACTGCCAATGGATCAAGACTTCCCTGGGCGGTCGAGCCGGCATTCCGTATGGTTTCGGCATGGGCCGTGCCATGCTGAATACGCTTCTCATAGAAGCCGCGCAAGTGGGTGATCTGTTCGGGGGAAATGCCGTCCGGAATATCCTCATTATCGAGAAAGGTGAGCACGGCGCGATAGGCCGCCAGTTGCGCCGCCTGCTCCTCGCCGGCTACCCGGCTCGGATCTATCACCCCTAGCACCTGGACAAGCGCGGGGAGACTCAGTCCCTGGATCACCAAGGTGACCAGGATCACACCGAAGGTGAGCAGGATGATCATGCCTCGTCCGCTGATCGCCAACGGGATTGCCAGTGCCGCCGCGAGTGAGATGCCGCCTCGCATCCCCGCCCACCCGAGGATCAGGGCTTCGCGCCAGGAGGTGACCGCCACTTGGTACTTGCCGCGGACCAGCCGGGCGAGACCCAGTCCGGTGAGGAAGACCCAGGCCAGGCGGACCAGGATTACGGCAAGACTGACCACTGCGATGTCCGCTGCCAGGCGGGCGGACGTGTGCCCATGGAGTCCCTGCGCGACGCGTGGGAGCTGCAGGCCGACAAGGATGAAGAGGAGACCGTTCAACACAAAGACCAACATGCCCCAGACCGCGTAGGCCTGCAGGCGCGTATTGGCGGAGAAAGCTCTGGCTTCAGCCTGTCCCCCATAGACTCCCGCCGCCGCCGTTGCCAGGACGCCGGAAACGCCAAATGCCTGGGCTGGTAGGTAGGCGGCAAAGGCAGTCAGCACGGTGAGGGTAATTACGATCGCGGGATCCTCAATTTCCATCCGGCGCACTACCTGCGTCGCGAGGAATCCGATCGCGATGCCGCCGGCAACGCCCAGAATGCCTGACTTGATCAAGGTGAGCGAGGCTTCGGTCGGCGAGAAAGTGCCGGAAAGCGCCGCGGCGACCGCGACGCCATAGGCGACGAGACCGGTGGCGTCGTTGAAGAGGCCCTCGCCCTCTATGACGGCGACGATGCGATGGGGCATGGTCACGCGGGAGGCAATGGCCTGCGCCGCGACGGTATCGGTAGGTGAGACGACCGCTCCCAGGATAAAGGCGGACGACCAGGAGAGGCCGGGCACGGTCATGTGGGCGACGATGCCAACCACCACGGTCGTTACCAGCACGAGCACTACCGCGAGGATCAAGATCGACCGCAGGTTTTCCATGACGTCGTGGAGGGAGGTCGTCCAGCCCGCGGCATAAACTAGAGGAGGCAGGAAAAGCAGGAAGACAAGGTCGGGATCGAACTCTACCCGCGGCAGGCCGGGCACGACGGCAAGAACCAGGCCCCCGAGTATGAGAGCGATGGGGTAGGGTATGCTGAGCCGTCGCGCCGCCGATGCCAGCACCGCCACCGCGACGAGCAGGAGGAGGACGATGCGAATCTCATCGTACAAAGTGTTCGGTTTGCCAATCCGTGGCCGCCGCCCAGTCCTCGGCTGCCGCCCAGATAATGTCGCAGACCGGATCCTTGACGTCGTAGTACAACTCCCAGTCGGTCTCGCCGTGCGCGGCCAGGGCTCGCTTGGTCCGCGCGTAGGCCGCCGCCGCAAGCGAATGTGCCCGTAGGTAGTCACGGAACAGCAGAGCATACCGACCGTTGGCGCTCCCCGCTCGGCGCGCATGGATGTTTATGGAACGCCGGCCCGCGGGCGCGTTAAAGAACCACTTCTCCCAATGCCGATCGCCACCGGGCGGAGTCCCTGGTGGTTGATGATCGTACGTGATGCCTAGCTTGCGTGGATAGCCGCTCTCCTGGAAAACCGCCTCAAGCTCAGGCGTGAGGTCGCGCACCGTGACCTGCACGTCGATAATGTCCTTCGCCGGCAACCCAGGGACGGCCGTGGAGCCGATGTGATCGATGCGCAGTGCCAGGTTGCCCAAGGCTCCGTGAATCATAGCCGCCGCGATCGCGAACTCCTCGATCCATTCCGGCCGGTAGTCGATGATAATGATCCGTCTAGCCGCCTGCTGCTCCAAACCTCCTCGGCTCCTTTCCCAACCCAACGGCCCGGCATGCGAAGCGGTCCCCTCTGGTCCACGCGCCGATCACCGGTCGCCGGCTTTATAGCCAGTGGCGACGCCGGTAGTAGAACACCTGACCGACGCTGAGCAACACCATGAAGCCCAGCACATACCACCAGAGGTAGCCGTTGTCATGATCGACCTGGGGCATGTCGCGAAAGTTCTGACCGAACAGGCCGGTGAGAAAGGTGATAGGCATGAAAATGGTGGCGAACAGAGTGAGGCGCTGGATCAGCTCATTTTGTCGATTGGCCACCATCGAAAGGTAGGCATCCATGGAACTGCTCATCAGATCGCGGTACGAATCCACTACCTCGAAGCTGCGCACGAGGTGGTCGTAGATATCCCGAAAATACACCACGTAGGCATGGTCGATGATGTCGTCCTCGCGCGCGATCAGGCGATTAAACAGTTCCAGTTGAGGACTGATCACTTTTCGCAAGGTGCTTAGCGAGTGCTTCAGGGTGAAGATATGGCCCAGCACATCGGACGTGGGGCCGCCCAGCACCTGCTCTTCCACCGATTCAATCGCGTCATCAATCGTATCCAGGACGGGATAATAGGAGTCCACCAGGCGATCGACGACGCC
>JAICHN010000113.1 GCA_025924845.1 Chloroflexota bacterium
GGCCCCCTGGTGGTAGTCGGGCTGCCTGGGGAGATTTTTGTGGAGCTTGGCACTCAGATCAAGGCGGCGCTGGCCGCTTCGCCGGTACTGGTTTGCGGTTATACGAACGGCAACGTGGGCTATGTGCCGACTCGGGCGGCCTACGACGAGGGCGGCTACGAAGTGGTGCCCGCACAGCGGGCGCGGGCCTTGCCCATCGCGCCCGAGGCGGGTGAACGGATGGTCGAGACTGCGATTGCGGTGGGGCGGTCGCCGGCGGGGTAGCACCCGCGGATCCGACGGGATACGAGTATTTTGGTAGTCGCCGCGCGACCGGTCGCGGCGGATTGATCAACGAATAAAAGGAGGCGCCATGCGCGTCTGCGTCGTGGGCGGAACGGGCAATATCAGCACCGGCATTGTGAAGGCGCTCCTGGCCTTCGGTCACGACGTTTCGGTCTTCAATCGTGGGCAACGGGATAGCAGGCTACCTCTGGGCGTTCGCTATCTGCACGGCGATCGCCAGGATCGCCCTGCCTTCGAGGCCGCTATGCGAGAGCAGCGGTTCGACGCGGCGATCGACATGATCTCGTTCACCGCAGACGATGCCGCTTCGGCTTTGCGGGCCTTTCGCGACACGCGGCACCTGATTCACTGTTCGACCGTCTGCACCTATGGCGGCCCATTGTTGAATATTCCGGCCGACGAGAGTGAGCCGTTACGGCCGATCACGGACTATGGGCGGAACAAGGTCGCCGCCGATGCCGTGTTGATGGCGGCACATGCACGGGGCGATCTGGCGGTGACGATCATGAAAGCGGCGAGTACCTGGGGCGGGATGCCGGTCATCCGCCAACTGGCTTTTGATCCGTTCTGGATCGATCGGGTTCGCAAGCATAAGCCGATCATCGTGACCGGGGACGGGGAAAACCTCTGGTCATTCTGCCACTCCGATGATGCCGGAATCGCCTTTGCCGCGGCCGTGGATCGCCCGGCTTGTAAGGGCCAGGACTACATTATCACCGGTCCACGCTATATCACCTGGCAGTCCTACCACGAACGAATAAACGCCGTGCTCGGCTCGCGAAGCGAGATCGTGCATGTGCCCGCCGACGCCGTGCTGGCTGGCCCGCTTGGTCCGCGCAGTGGACTCCTCTCATCGCAGACGCGCTGGAACCAATGCTACGATGTGTCAAAAGCACAGCGGGATATCCCGGAGTTCCAGCCCACCATCGAACTTGAGGACCGCATTCCGGAGAATGTCGACTGGATGGATCGCCAGGGCATGATCGCCGATAGTGATGCCGACGAGATCGAGGATCGGGTAATCGCGGCCCAGCGAGGAGTATTTTTATAATGCTGCGCATCATGGCTATCGGTGCCCATCCCGATGATTGCGACCTGCGGGCCGGAGGGCTGGCCATACTCTACGCGCGGGCGGGCCATCAGGTCGACTTTGTCTCTATGACCAATGGTGATGCAGGCCACCACGAGGAGGGCGGGGCACCTCTGGCACGCCGTCGCCTGGCCGAGGCGCGCGCGGCGCCACGGGTGGCGGGCATCCGGTACACCGTGCTGGATATTCATGATGGCGAACTGGAACCGACTCTGGCCAACCGGAAGCTGATCGTCCGACTAATTCGCGAAACGCGGCCGGACCTGATTCTTACCCATCGTACGAACGATTACCATCCCGATCACCGCTATACCGCGCAATTGGTACAGGACGCGGCTTACACCGTCACCGTTCCCGGCAGCGTGGCGCTCACCCCCCATCTGGCCGTGAACCCGCCCATTCTCTTTCTGAGCGACCACTTTCAGCGTCCCTACCCATTCACCCCCGACCTGGCGATCGCCATTGACGAGGTGATCGACACGAAGATGGCCATGGTATTCGAGCATACATCGCAGGTGTTTGAGTGGCTTCCCTATAATCAGGGCATTCTGGATCAGGTGCCTGCCGGCGCGGCCGAACGGCGTGCCTGGCTTCGCCGGCACTATGGGACGAGAGCCCAGGCGCTCACCGACCGCTATCGCGAGCTATTGGTCCGGCTTTACGGCGCGGAAGCGGCCCGGACCATACGGTACTCGGAAGCCTTTGAAACCTCCGAATACGGGGCGCCGCTCACCAGCGAGAGCCGACGCCGGCTCTTTCCGTTTCTGCCGGAACTTGCCTAATTTCTGCGCTGGGAAAGGAGGTGTCGTACCCGTCGTCATCCAGATACAGGTAGATACCGGCCGCCTTTATCCCTTTCTCTGGTCGGTCTCGGGTTAGGCTATAAGCAACGCCCGGATGTACTAGGAGGATTTGGCCCAGCACCTCAACCGTCCGCCCGATACGGCGGCGGACGTCGCGCCGTACGATCATCGAGTCCCAGGGGAACGGGACGTGGCGCCTAAAAGTGAAGGGTATGAGCCGTGGCCAACAAAGAGCAAGAGATCATTACCAAGTATCTGGGTGATATGGTGGCGTTGGAGTCGCATATCTTGCAGGCCATCAGTACGCAAGAAAAACTGCTTGACGACCATGTCGATGCCCAGATGAAGATAAAGACCTATCGTACTACGCTCTCCACTCACGTAGATGCCTTGAAAGCGCGGCTCAATGAGTTGGGCGGCAGTCCCACCCATCCGATGAAGGAAGGCGTGGCCGCCGCCTTAGGCATGGCAGCGGGCATGATCGACAAGATGCGCACCGAGGAAGCATCCAAAGATTTGCGCGATGACTACACGGCAATCAATCACGCGATCATCGCCTACGAGATGATGTATACCACGGCCCTCGCCGCGGGCGACACCACAACCGCTGACCTGTGCAGGCGTCATTTGCGGGACAACGCCCAGTTCGTGATGGATATCAACAACTTCATGCCAAAACTAGTGCTGGACGAGCTGAGGCAGGATGGCATGTCCGTGGAACCGGAGGCCCTGACGATGGCTCAGGCCGCCATTCGCGAGGTTTGGCAGCCTACATCCTGAGGCCGTTGAGGATCGTCAGGGGCGAGGCAGGTAGCGGTTCGAGGTCCGCTACCTGCCTTGCTTATACCGTCGTGGAGGGACAGCATACCCAACGGGCAAGCGAGGCCGGTGAAATCATATGGACAGCGCAGCGTATCTCGGGAAACATGTGATGGCAAGCGACGGGCCGGCCGGAGTGGTGGACGACATTCTCACCGACGAGGACGGCACGCCGCTCCGGCTCGTGGTGCGCGACCGTGGGGTTTTCGGCCGCGATGTGGTACTCCCCTTCGACCACGCCACGATCGAGGGAAGCACCGTGCGGGTGATGTTGACCCGTGCGCAGGTCCATGCCGGCGAACCGTATGATCCGATCCGACACGGCGAAAGTGCCGGCCTATTCAGCGCGGCGGCCGGTAAGTATGACGCGGGGGACGATCCGTCGGATACTCCGTGAGGGGATGGGAAATTACAGTTGAACCCAAGTCCTGGTCAGGACTTGGGTTCAAAAATGAGGACCCGACCTAAGCGGAGCCCTACTTTTGGTGGAGATGGGGGCGAATCGAACGCCCCGTCCAAAAAAGGCCTAACAGCCGCGTCTACATGGCATATCCGGCAGTTGATTCTCGCACCCGAACGACTCTACCGGCGAAGGTTTCGGGGGCAAGCCTGTAATCTCAGGCCGACCTTACAGGCGTGGGGTCGGCAGCCTCCCCGACTAAGTGATGCCCTGCACCGGCCCGTCAGGGCGGGGTCGGCCGGACAGCTTCGCTACTTACGCAGCGTAAGCGAGATTGTTGTTGTTGCCAGTTATTGGCGTTGCTACCTGGATTGACGAGGCGATAGCTCCTCGACCATGCAGCGTCTGCCCTTCCTCCCCTGTCGAAACCTAACATCCCCAAGTGTCCCGAAGGACAGCGACGGAAGGTCCATTCAGCCCACTGGCCGAAGAGCATTCCGTACCTCCAGTATACCATAGCGGACGAGCATGCCCTGCACCTGCTTAGCTCCCCACGTCGGCCACGCTTAGCGCTGGATGGGGTAGCCCTCCTCGTCCAGCGCGGCCTCGATCCGCGCGGCACTCACTTGCGCCGGGTCGAAGGTCACGTCGACGCGCTTGCTCGGGACCTCCACTCGCACGTCTCGTACGCCGGCCATGGCACCCAGGGTGCGCTCGATCGTCTGCCGGCAATGCTCGCACGAGATGTCGGGGGAGGTATAGGTCACGCTTTCCATGTGCGGTCCTCCTTAAAGCATGTGCTCCGCTCGTCGGATGCGGAGTGAGTGTTCATCGCTGATCTCCTAAGCCCGTGGCGGCCGCCTGCTTAGGCGGACAGGGGAGGTCGCCATAGGAACAGAATACACAGCAGTCTCCAGGCCGTGGCCGTAGCCTCACGGCACAGTGCGGGCAGACGTAGAAGAAGAGACACGAGTCGTCCGCCATGATCTCGGTCGTCTGCTTGCCGCACACCGGGCAGGTCAGGGTGGAGGTCACGTCCCTCGTTCCTCCTGTACGCTTGGGGCGCCTCGGCCAAAGCGGCCGAGGCGCAGGCTGTTGCCGGTCACGCTGACCGAGGAGAGCGCCATCGCGGCGGCGGCGAAGATGGGGTTTACAAGGCCGAGGATCGCGAGCGGCACCAGGATCACGTTGTAGAAGAAGGCCCAGAAGAGGTTCTGGCGAATAATCCGCATCGTGCTCAGCGAGAGCGCGATGGCCTCCGGCACGGAACGCAGGTCGCCGCGCACCAGGGTAATATCCGCGGCGGCAATCGCCACGTCGGTCCCGGCGCCCATGGCGATCCCCACGTCGGCCCGGGCCAGGGCGGGCGCATCATTTATACCGTCGCCCACCATCGCTACCACCCGGCCCTCACCCTGAAGACGGGCGATCTCCGCCGCCTTCTCCTCCGGCCGGGCCTCGGCCAGCACCCGCGCGATGCCTACCTGGCGGGCGACCGCTTCCGCCGTCCGTCGATTGTCGCCGGTAATCAGTACCACATCCAGCCCGAGTGAATGCAGCGCGCCTACCGCCTCGGCGGCGCCGGCCTTGACCGTATCCGCTACGCCGATCACACCCTCCAGGGCGCCGTCCACCGCCACGAGCAAGGCGGTCTTCCCTTCGGCTTCCAACCGCTCCAGGCTGGGCGCGGCGGGGGCCGCATCGATTGCCCAGTCGGCCAGCAGCCGGCGGGAGCCAACCACCACGCCCTGCCCGTCAACTATGCCTTGCACGCCGCCGCCGGTAACCGAATGGAACGACTCGGGTACGGGCAGCGGGGCCGGATCGCGCTCCAGCGCGCCACGTACCACCGCCTGACCCAGCGGATGCTCGCTTGCCCGTTCAACGCCCACCGCGAGACGTAAGACTTCCCCGGCCGGCCGATTCCCCAGCGCCACCACGTCGGTGACGATCGGCTTGCCCTCGGTGAGCGTGCCGGTCTTATCCAGCGCGACCGCCGTCAGGGCCTGGATGCGCTCGAGACTCTCGCCGCCCCGGATCAAAATGCCCATGCCGGCGCCGCGGCCGGTCCCGACCATGATCGCGGTTGGGGTGGCCAGACCCGGGGCACACGGGCAGGCGATCACCAGCACGGCAATGGCGGGCATCAGCGCCTGTCCCAGGTCGTGGCCGGTGGCAAGCCAGCCAACGAAGGTCAGCGCGGCCACGCCGATCACGATCGGCACGAACACGGCCGAGACGCGATCCGCCAAACGCTGCACGGGCGCCTTCGAACCTTGCGCCTGCTCGACCAGGCGGATGATCCCCGCCAGTACCGTGTTCCGGCCGACGGCCGTCGCCCGCACCCGCAGCAGGCCGGTTCCGTTGACCGTGGCGCCGATCACCGCGTCGCCCATGCCCTTGGCCACGGGCAGGCTTTCGCCGGTCAGCATGGATTCGTCCACGCTGCTCTCGCCCGCCAGCACCGTGCCGTCAACGGGCACCCTCTCACCCGGTCGCACCAGCAGCGTGTCGCCCTCGACCACCTGCGCTATGGGGATGTCGCGTTCCTGGTCGTTGCGCACCACGCGCGCGGTGCGCGGTTGAAGCCGCGCCAGCCGCTCGATCGCCGCGACGGTACGCCGCTTCGCCGCCGCCTCCAGATACTTACCCAGGTAAATAAGCGTGACGATCAGTGCCGCGGTGTCGAAGTACACCGCCTGATCGGAACCGGCAATGGTCACGGCCAGACTGTACAGATAGGCGATGGAGGAGCCGAGCGAGATCAACGTATCCATGTTGGCCGCCCCGTGGCGCGCATTGATCAGGGCCCCTCGGTGAAAGCCGAAGCCCACGTAGAGCCACACGGGGAGGGCCAGCAGGGCAAGCAGGTAGTTATGGGACGACAGGGTAGGGAAATCCATCAGCCGGGGTATCATGGCCAGGGCCATCACGGCGGCGCCCAGAATGACGCCCAACGCCAGGAGCCGACGGCGGTGCGTAAGGTCGCGGCGGCGCGCTTCGTCAGCGTCCTCGCCCTCGTCTTGCACCTCGACTACCGGCGCCGCGCCGTAGCCGGCGGCTTCGACGGTACTGATCAGCTGCGCGGGCTGGAGGCGCGACGGATCGTATGCCACGGCGGCGCGCTCGGTCGCCAGATTCACACTCACCGACCGGACGCCGTCGAGCTTGCCGAGTTTCCGCTCGATGCGCCCTACGCAGGAGGCGCAAGTCATGCCGCTGATCGCCAGCTCCTGATGGGCAATGCCGGACGGCGCGGCAGGCTCCGTGGGATTGGGGCGGAGCGGACGGGCCGTGTAGCCGGCGGCCTCGACGGTATGAACAAGATCGGACACGGTTAGGCGCGCTGGATCATAGGCTACGCCGGCGCGCTCCGTAGCCGGATTGACGGTGGCCTCCCGCACCCCGTCGAGCTTGCCGAGCTTCCGCTCGACGCGGGCGACGCAGGATGCACAGGTCATGCCGCTGATCGCCAGTTCGATCCGGGCGGGCGTCTGCTCCGGAGCGACGGCATCGGTCGCCCGATTCGAGGGCGGGGCCGCTGGTTCGATGATGGTGCTCATGGTCTCTATCCTTAGCTTGCTTGCCGGTCGTTGTCCGCCGAACCGCGAGGGAGCGCCTCGACGGGTACCTCGGCCGGCCGTTGGTCGGGCGCCGGCAAGAGGTCGGCGCCGATGACGCCTCGTCCGTCAATCAGGCTGGTATCGTACTTCAGGGCGCTCATCAGTTCCTCGATGATCGCCTCGCCCATGCCGTTCTTGATCGCCGTGGAGACACAGCTGGAGAGGTGATTGCGGAGGAGGATGCGTTGCACACCCTGCAATGTCCCCTGCACCGCCGAGAGCTGCTTCATCAAATCCACGCAATACTGGTCCTCGTCCACCATGCGGCGTACGCCTTCCAGATGGCCGGCGGCCACCTTGAGCCGTAGCGCCGCCTCTTTCTTGTATTCCGGGAGCATCGCACTCCTCCGTGATCGCGCCTTAATAAACATCTCTTGTTTCCCTAGTCTACCCCACCTGGGGTGGGGTGTCAAGCTGGTTTCGGGGATGCCCGCGCGGCATGGTCGTCCGGTAGTAGGTAATGTTCGCTCTGAACCGCGGGCCGGAATCACGGTGCCCAGGTAGGCACGGGGCGAATCTGGTCGTGGGGCACGGCAGGCTGTTTAAAAATGTGCCGCCTCCTTCACTGTCCGCCCCGCACGTCGGCGCGCGCGAATCCAACCACTGCCAGGGCCAGCATGGCCGCGGCGAGTCCGATCATTGCCAGAGAGGAACCCCACCGCGGCCCATCAGTAATCGGGCTACCATATTGCTGGAACATGGACAGGTCGCCCAACCAGGCCGGCAGATTGAGCGCGGTGTAGAGCAGGGAGGCTACGAACGAGACTCCCACGAGCATTCCAACCACGAGTGTGCCAATCCCGGCCGCTGTCCGGCCTGCCAGGAGAAACACTACACTGGCCGTAAGCAATTCCAACGGCACGATGCCGAGCAGGGCCGCCGCCACGTAGCCGGCGTCCAGACTCAGGCCCGCGAGCCGGCCGCTCACCAGAACGACGAGCCCGATCATCAGCGGCGCACCGACGAGCAGTAGGGATAGCGCGCCAAACCGTTCCAGGATGGCGCGAGGGCGCGGCACCGGTGTCGCCAGCACCAGTTCCAACGAACCGGCATCCAGATCGCGGGCCCAGGCTCCGGCCGCGACCAGCGCGTAGACCACGAGCAACAGCGGAAGGTAGAGAAACAGGATGTCAGCCAGAAAGCCCGCATCGGTCGCGATATTGTGGCCACCCAGCACCTGGCTGAACTGAGGCGGTGCGTCGACCAGTATCTTCTTTAGACTGTCCTCACTGCTCCTCGCGATCGCCGTGGTCCAGGCGGCGAAGATGCCTAATCCCGCGATCCACCAGAGCGAACTGGGCAGCTGAGCGGCAAGCGCGCGTGCCCAGACGGTGCGCAATGACCAGGCAGCGTAGGGCGGTTCAGGCGCGTCGCGTCGAACCGGCGTCGCCTGTACACGGTGGGGCCACGCCACGCCGCCGATGTCCCGGCCTAAAAACAACAGGACGGCGGCGCCGCCAAACAGCAAGGCCAGGAACGCCAATGCCGCCATGCCTCCGGCATTGGCGCCAATGGAGGGAATGAGGGGCTTGCTCAAGCCGTAATAATAGAGGGGCGACAGGTGCCGAACCCACTCCGCGTCGGCAACCCGGCCGGTGCCGTCTACCAACCAGGCCGCCGTCATCACGGCGCCCGCCAGACCGGCCGCCGCACCCGCTGTCCGCAGCACCTGGGCGAGCAACAGGGCCAACATGGCAAAGACGAGTGCGGCCAGGCTCACATTGAGGCCGGCGAGGAGCGCCCCGCCCGCGTCCACCCGTACGCCTGCCCTGGCCTCGCCGGCCAGCGCCCCCATTCCGATCAGGATGCCGATGACGGCCAGAGCAACGACCAGGGCCGCCGACTTCTCGCCCAGCACGCGGAGGCGCGAGCACGGCGTGGCCAGCAGAAGGTCGAGCGAATGACGCTCTTCCTCGCGCCGGAGCAATCGCGCCCCGGCCAACACCGCCCAGATACCCAGGATGAGGGGGAGCGAGCCCATCTGCTTCCAGGTCGCGTAGCCGGTCGGGGTAGTCAGGGCCACGGGATCGCCAAAGAAGCGCAGCGTCGAGGCGAAGTGGGCGGCGTCCTGCCGCGCGCTCAGGCTCAACTGTGCATAGGAAACAATGGTGAAGTAGACCACAGCGGCGAGCCCGAGGCCCCAGGCTGCTATCGGCACGCGGTAGTCGCGCAGGGTCTTCGTCCAGATCGATCGCATCACGGGGCGCCTACTCCGCGCCGGCCGCGACGAGGTCGCGCGGGGCCGGGGACATGTCCGCCGGCGCGTAGAAGCGTAGGAATGCCTCCTCCAGGCTCGGCTCTTGCGTGTTCAGTGCAACGGCATCATGCAGCGCGGCCACTTTGAGCACGGCGCTCACGTCCTGGCGCACTGTCAGGCGCAGAGTCTTCCCCCTGTCAGCGACGGTGACGCTCTCGACCCCCGGCACCCCGACAAACCACTCGGCCAACGCCGGCGCGGCAAAGCCGATAATCACCACCTGGTGTTTGAGCGCCTTGAGCGCGGTCACGTGGTCGACCGTGATCAGGCGACCCTCGCGAATGATGCCCACACGGTCGCACGTATGCTCGATTTCGGGCAAGATATGCGAGGAGAGGAAGACGGTTTGGCCCTGCCGGCGTGCCTCTTGTACCAGGGCATAGAATTGCTGCTGGTTGAGGGGATCGAGCCCGCTGGTGGGCTCATCTAGAATGAGCAGGCGCGGCCGGTGCATGAATGCCTGTACGAGCCCGACCTTCTGCTTGTTTCCGCGTGAGTAGTCGCGGAACCTCCGGTTGGGGTCGAGGTCCAGCCGCTCGATCAGCGCGCGCACGTAGCCCTGATCCACACCGCCGCGCAGATTTGCCAGATAGGCAATGATCTGAGCGCCGCGCATCGACGGATCGAACGTAAACTCTCCGGGCAGATAACCGACGATACGTTTGACGTCCGTGGCCTGGCGCCGGCAATCGAGGCCGCCGATCGTCGCTCGCCCTCGCGTGGCGCGAAGCAGCCCCATGAGCAGGCGGATCGTGGTCGTCTTACCGGCGCCGTTGGGGCCGAGGAAGCCGAATACATCGCCTTCGCCCACTTCTAGGGTGACGCCGTTGATGCCGCGTGCGTTGCCATACTCCTTGGTCAGATCGTGAGTCGCGATCATGGCGGTCATGGTGAATTTCTTTCTTCCGGTCAGCCCCTTATTCGGGTTGTTTCACCTTGTCCACGTACTCGGCATAGAGGTGCTTGCCGGCCTCGCTGCTGCTCGGCGGGGAGTCCGGCTCCAGCCAGCGGCGGATCAACTCGCTGATTGCCTCCGCCAACTCCTCCATCGCGGGCAGCCTATCCTGGCCGATAAGCTCAGGCAAATTGATCATGCCGACCTTCAGCGCGGTGAGCAGATAACTGATGCTGGACACGGGAACGTCGGTACGAATCAAGCCGGCCTGTTGCATCTGGATCAAATAGGTGTCGGCTTCGCCGGCGAGCTGTTGGTAGAAGCCCGGATTATAGGCTTCCAGAAATCCGTTGAAAATGTCGGATTTGCCGCTGATTATGGCGGCCATGAGCGGATGGGACAGGGCCGCGAGCATGCCGTGCATGGTGACGCGATGCAGCAATCCACCTTCGGGGTCAGCCGCGATACGCTGCTCGATCTCTTCGCCAAGGCGTCGTTGTTCGCGGAGTATGGCGGCGCGAAAAAGGTCGTTTTTGTCCTTCCAATGTAGGTAGACGGTGCCCTTGCCCACCCCTGCCTCGCGCGCCACGTCGTCGATGGTGGTCTTGCGATAGCCCCAGCGCACCAGCAGCCGGGCGGCGGCGTCCAGCAGGCGCTCCTCGCGCGCTGCGCGCTCGACGGATGTCGACTCGCGTTCGGGCCCCTGAACGGATTGCCTGGCGCCGGGTGCGACCCGGCGGGCTGGATTTTGGCCGGCAGTCATCGATGTCCTCCCTCGGTTCGCGACGGCCGTGACCCCTCGACCGAATGACCGGATATACCATTTCGGTCAAATCGTACAAGGGAGGGGACGTGCTGTCAAGCAGCGCGCCGCACGGGGGGCTGCCACACTTTCGAACCTGTTGGCGAAATCGATCCCGTGTTGATACTCCCAGGCGATTTCGCCGGCAACACCCGTTTCCAGGCACACCCGCTACCAGGAAGGTCGCTCCTCGGCCGGCATTCGTGGGGCTCCTACCAGTGGCGCCGCCGCTAATCCTCGGCGACGACGATGATGCGATCGCCCTCGGCGAAGGTGATCGGCTCCGATTTAGGCGGGTTAAGGCGCACGCCGTACCGCATGGCGCTGTCCGACGCATCCGCCGCGATTCGGTAGCCTACCGCGGCATGGCCGCGCCGCCGGGCCGCCTCGACCACGGTATAGAAACTGACCGGCCGGCCCAACTCGATGTAATGGGCGGCGGGCTTGAGATACAACTCCGAGCCGTCTGCGTCAAACAGATCATTGAAGACGGGTAACAGCTCACGGTTCTCGGCGATCTGCGACAGCAACAAACTCACCAGCTGATTGCTGACGATGAAGTCATCCGCTTGCGTCACCTGGGCCAACTCGCGGTTGCGTAAATCGAGCATCTCACTAACGATCGGAATGCGGCGCCCCGCTCGTTCCAGAATGTCGCGGAGGTGGAGCAGACTGATCAAGGTGCGCGCGTCCGCGGCCTGCAGGTCCAGTGTGTCCGCGTAGCTCAGGGTGATCACATGATCGTAGCCGGTGATCTCCAACTCATCGAGCATGGCGCGGCTGGTGATATCAGCTTCCCTAAAGGCCAGGGTCTGATTGCGCAACCCGTGCCCGCTTGCCTGTACGCTCTCCTCGACTCCCGGGCCCGCGGCGACCACGGTCACCCGCGAACCGGACGCGACATAGTTGTCCAGTTCTTCAATCACTTTGCCGCCGCTCCGGTTCCAGCCGAGGATCAGCGTGCGCTCGGGCCGATGCGCCGGCATTGGGGCCACGCGGATCGCGCACTCGTCGATCGGCGCGGCCTGCCCGGACAGGCGTACGGTGTGGTCATCCTGGGACAGCGCGATCACCGCATCGCCCGCCGCGATGATCGTATCCATGGGCGGATTGAGCGCAACGCCGCC
>JAICHN010000114.1 GCA_025924845.1 Chloroflexota bacterium
CCGGGCCGCCTCCGCCGCTCTCGATGAACACATCGTCAAGACCGCCGCCAAGAAACGGGAGTTGCTCCGGGTGGTGGAGAAGCCCTACCTGCCGCTGACCAGCAATCCGGCCAAATAGGCGCCTGCCGCCCCGTGCGCACCCGCGATCCCGGCTTCGGCGCACGCGGCCCGTCCAGGGTCACCGCTTGGCATGTCTTTCCCGCCCTCATCGGCACGACCCACCTGCCGGCGGTGAAGGTGCCGCACGAGCCGCGGGACCGGTTTGCCGGCGCGTTCCAACTCCCGGCGCTGGCCGTCCGCATCCGCCGGCAAACCGCCATTCCTTGTGGGTTATACTGCTCCGTTGTACAGCTGGAAGCGGCGACGCGAAGGGCCTGAACCAAGGTGTTCCAACAGTGGAAGCCAGGGAAAGCCTCGTTAAAAGATCCGGAGGGAACTTGTATCAGCATGGTTCAAGAATATATCGAGATCCGCGGCGCCCGCGAGAACAACCTCAAGGATGTCTCGCTGCGGCTGCCCAAGCGCAAAATCATCATTTTTACCGGTATATCCGGTTCGGGAAAGTCCTCAGTGGTGTTTGACACCATTGCCAACGAAGCACAACGATTGTTGTTTGAGAATTTTAGTATGTTCATTCGCAATTTTCTGCCGCGCTATCCCCAACCAGACGTCGATGCGATTGAGAACCTGAGTATGGCTGTGATTGTTGACCAGAAACGCCTGGGAGGCGGATCGCAATCTACCCTGGGAACAGCCACCGACATCGCACCCGTGCTGCGCATGCTCTTTTCGCGGCTTGGAGAGCCATATGTAGGTTCTGCCAACGCCTTTTCCTTCAACGATCCACAGGGCATGTGCCCGGAATGCAATGGCCTGGGCCGTAAGATCGGCATTGCCCTGGAAGCGCTGATTGATCAGACAAAATCGCTGAACGAGGGAGCGGTCATCGCCCCAGGACTGGCCGGCTTGGAAAGCGATCTGTACGCGCGTTCCGGCTACTTCGACAACGACAAGAAGATAGCAGACTATGCACCAGAGGAACTTGATCTTCTTCTTTACAGCGAACCGCGCAAGCATACGGGTCTGGCGTACAACACGTATGAGGGTCTGGTGTACAAGTTCAATCGCAAGTTCGTGGCGCGGGACATCCAGACGCTCTCGCCTCGCATACGGCAAAAGGTCGAGCCTTTTTTGAAGCTCGGCCCCTGTCTGCTCTGCAAGGGTGGCCGGCTCAACCAAGCTGCCTTAAGCTGCAAGGTTAAGGGGTACAACATTGCCGAGATGGCAGCGATGGAGGTTGATGAGCTTTTAGAGGTAATCAAGGGTCTCACCGAACCGGCGGCGGCGCCAATCGTTCGCACATTGACCGAACGGCTGCAACATCTGGTGGAAATTGGTCTGGAGTATCTCAGCCTGGATCGACCCACCGATACATTGTCTGGAGGTGAATCGCAGCGGGTCAAAATGGTCAAGCATCTTAACGGCAGTCTGGTAGATGTCATGTACATCTTTGATGAGCCCAGCATCGGGCTTCACCCGCGCGACGTCCATCGTCTGAACGAACTCCTGGAAAAATTGCGCGACAAAGGGAACACGGTCATTGTCGTAGAGCACGATCCTGATGTGATTAAGCGGGCTGATTACATCGTTGATATGGGACCACATGCCGGGAGCGAAGGAGGCAAGATTGTCTATGAAGGAGATTTCAGTGGTCTGCTCCAGGCCGCTACGCTGACCGGCAACCATTTGCTGCGTAAGAGGCCACTGAAGGAGAGCTTTCGCCAGGCGACCGGAACTCTGCCCATCGTCCACGCTACGGTGAATAATTTGCGGGATGTCAGCGTACATATTCCCACCGGCGTGCTGACGGTCATCACCGGCGTGGCTGGTTCAGGCAAAAGTTCGTTAATCAATGAAGCCTTTCTCAGTCAGCACCGGGAAGCCGTGGTGGTTGATCAATCATCCCTGAGCACGTCCAGTCGCTCCAATCCCGCTACCTATACCGGCATTATGGATGAGGTGCGCAAGGCCTTCGCCGCAGTCAACAAGGTTGACGCCGGTCTGTTTAGCTTTAACTCCAAGGGCGCCTGCCCTAACTGCCAGGGACTTGGTGTAACCTACACCGACCTCGGCTTCCTTGAGGGAGTCAAGCTCCCTTGCGAACTGTGCGGCGGGAAACGCTTTAAGGACGAGGTATTGGCCTACACCTTGAACGGGAAATCCATTGCTGATGTTTTGAACATGACCGTTCACCAGGCACTGGCGTTTTTGAAGATTAAAGAAGTGCAGTCAAAGCTCCAGGCTTTGAGCGACGTGGGCCTGGACTACCTGACACTCGGCCAGCCCTTGAGCACCCTCTCCGGCGGAGAATGCCAGCGGATTAAACTGGCCGGCGAACTTCACAAGCAGGGCAGTATCTATGTCATGGATGAGCCGACAACCGGCCTGCACCTGTCGGATATTGGTCGCCTGCTCACTATCATGAATCGCCTGGTATCCGGCGGGAACACAGTGATTGTGATTGAACATCATCTAGATGTGATTCGCAACGCAGACTGGATCATTGATATGGGCCCGGAAGGGGGCAATAAGGGCGGCACGGTCATCTTTGAGGGTACGCCGCGTGAACTACTCGGTGCGAAGCATTCGCTGACGAGCCGGTATTTGGGATAAAGGCTACGCCCTGTCGCTCGATGCGCGATGAAAGGGCTGACCGAGCAGGGCCTCCTTGCAGCGAGCGATAGCCGCCTCGATGTCCAGCACCTCGACCTGATCGCCGGAGATCAGGCGGACGGCGCAGCCGGCAATTTCGACCGATCGCTGCGGGTCGTGTTGATAGAGCGTGATCCGGCCCTCCTCGTCTCGGTGGTCGATCACGGCGTAATAGCGCAACTGATAGAGGAGCGCTCCGAAGCGCAAGCGGCGTCGCTGGTCGGCATTGTTCGTCATCCTGCGTATCCCTGCCCGGCACGCCTTCCTTGGTCCAGTTGTGGTGTCTGCTTACTCTCTCCAGCATATGCCGATAGCCGGTGGGAAGATACGCGTGACACGGAATACCTGGACCGGTGTGTTGATCCAGGCATTCCGGCCAGGGTGTGTCGGCCGTAGAGACGCGCCGCGCCGGCTAGTCCGGAGGCTGGTGGACGGGCGCATCGCGCCGGCGCGGATCACGGACCGCTGCGCTACCGTATGGGCGGCACCTCCAGCAAGGCTACACTGTGCGGCGGGATCGGGAATTGCCGCGCGCCCCCCATGCCGCTATCGGTTGAGATCAGCGTATCTTGCTGAATATGGTAAAGATAGGGCTTACTGCTCAGCAAGGGTAGATCGATTTGCACAACCTGTTCCTGGGCGGTCCAGTTCGCGAGCGCGACGGCGACCCGGCCGTCCGCCGATTGCCAACGCGCGTGTAAGATGGCGGGTAACGTGGCGATCCGCTCCTCGCACGACCAGGTGACCGTCTTGATTCCCTGTACCGCGGCCGGCCGGAGCATGCGCCCAGCGACCAGGAAGGCTCGACCAACCCCCCGGCGCATAGCGATGGATCGCCGCAATAGGGCCAGGATGGCTGGTTGGTCGCCGGCCGGCGTATGCCATGCCGCCCAGGGTCGCCCGGCCCAGGCCATGAGCCTACCGCCCGGGCCCATGATCGCGGTGGGCTGATCGCCCAGGACATACGACAGTGCCGTTTTAATCTCCATCCAATAGGGGTTCGGCGCCAGCGCGAACGCCGCTTGGGTACGAACGTATTCATGGAAGAGGTAGTGGTAGAGCGGGACAAAATCGCCCTCGATATCCGGACGGATATCGCAGGTGGGAATGTGCGCGATGAGGCGATCGTTTGCCACGTTCTCGACCGAAAAGACAATAGGGCGGTCCGCCGCCGCGGCGCGCGCCTCTAGGTCGGCGACCAGGGTGGCGAGCGCCGCGGTCATCCAGGAGCCGGGAGCCGGCGCATGGCCATGATGTTCACTGTAGCACGGGAACGCCGCGCCGCCGCAACTCTGATCCAGGAACTGGATCCAATCAAGTCCTAGGCCCAGCAGATGCCCGACGAAGTCGGCGGCAATGGTCCGTGTTTGCGGTGCGCCCATGCAGGTCATATAGCTGGGGCGCCAGGCCCGATCCCAATCCTCGCGCCAGGGCGTGCCGTCTGGCAACCGGCATACCGAGTCCTCGCCGTGATGCTCCTGGTAATAGGTCTCGCCGTCGTAGCTGGTCCATTTATGGCCGAGCACCCAGCGCGTGCCGTTGCAATAGGTACCAACATGCCAACCGCGCTCGCGCGTCGCCGCGGTGAACGCGCGCAACGACTCATCGCCACCCGCCACGGGGAAACAATCGGGATAGACCCAGGGGCCGGGACGCTCCCACGCCATGATGATGGGCAGCAACGGCGCGTCGACCTGCTCGGCCAGCCGATCCAGCAAGGGTATGGCACCCTCATAGGGTACGAACTGCGGATTGGGATCGGCCGGTCCGCTGTCCAGTTCGCCTTGAATGCGCATGACCACATGCAACGGCGATTCAAGCAGCCAGTCCGGCGTGTCCTGCCTTTCCGTGAGTGGCGGGCCGGCCAGGGCTGTCGTGTTATACCAGGCCCGATACAGATCTGCCGCATCATACCAGTCGCCGCTGAACACACCAAGCGCTGTTTCATAGCCGAGCAGATGCTCGCCCGGTTGGTTCCAGGCGACGGCGTGCGCTATGCCGAGCCGAATCCCTCCCGCATGATGGACGGGCTTGATAATCTTGACCTGGCCGGTCGCGTCATGGCAGCCCAGGTAGACGCCCTGGCGCTCGTCATAGGCCGCGAGGAACTGGGCGAATGTGGTGCCGGGATAATGCACGAAGTGAGCCTGGTCGCTCACGAACTGCCAGGCATCCGGATAGTCGGGCTGTAGCTCCTCGGGTCGTGGCCGTCGATTCAAATGGCCGACGTCGCGGGGGGTCAGGAGCTGGTTCGGGCCGTGGCCGGGGCGACGGTAGGGCACCACGACGATCGGGAGTTGCACATCGGTGATAGTTAGGGTCGTACGCTGTACCATGGCGCAGGACCAGTAGCTCAGTGGTTCGTCAAGGGGGCAACGCAGGGTTATTTCGAGGTCGATATCCAGCGGCCCAAAGTCCGTAAAGGTCGCTCGGACGCGAAATTCCCGAGAAGTATCGAGGCGATCGAGCATACAACGGCCTGCCTGATCGGAAGAAAGCTGCTGGAATCGGTGGGCGTGGTCGAGGTATTGCACGACACACAACGGCACCGCCGCTTGGGCAGGGTCCAATAATTCCTGATCCGGCCATTGGGTGCTGCGCAGTGACCGTAGCCCTCCCGTGCGATCGTCCAGGGCAAGGGAATACTGTTCCGTTTGCAGCTGCATTACCATTCCTTTCGCATCTCTACTCTGCCGGCGATACTCGCCTGTCTCGCTCAGCGTGTCTGCCGGGGTACGTTGTCCTTACGCCGGCAATCCTTGGGCGCTCGCTTTGCTCACCCTTTAATGGCGCCCGCGGTCAACCCGCTGACGAAATAGCGCTGGAGGGCGATAAATATGGCGACGGGTGGAACGGTAATCACCATGAGCATGGCAAACATATACTCGGTCTGGTTACCGAACTGCCCGATGTACGGGATGATGGCCAGGGGGACGGTGCGCATGGCGTCTTGCGTCATAAACAGCAGGGCGAACAGAAATTCATTCCATGCCGCCACCGCCTGAAAGATAGCCACGGTGGCCAGGGCGGGCTTGGTCAGCGGCAAGATGATCGAGAGGAAAATCCGGAACCGCGAGGCGCCGTCGACCATCGCGGCCTCTTCCATCTCGCGCGGCACGGAATCGAAGTAGTTCTTGCAGAGCAGAATGGCAAACGGCAGGCCAAATCCGGTATACGGCAGGATAAGCGCGCCATAGGTGTTGAACAGGTGCAAACTCTTCTCGATCTGGAAGAGCGGCACCAGCACCACGACCACCGGTAGGGTCAGGCCCATCAGAAACAGGGGATACCAGTATTGTTTGAGGAAGAACCGCAGCCGCGAGAAGGCATAGGCGGCGAGGGCGGCGCAGGCAAGGACCAATATCGTCGTGACGACCGTGATGATCGCGCTGTTTTTGGCATAGGTAAGAATGGTGGTCGCCGTAAAAATGTAGGAGAAGTTTGACCAACTGGGATGCGCGGGGAAGAGACTGAGATCACTGGTAGCCGTGCCGGGCGTCTTCAGCGCCGTGCCGAGCGCGATGAGCAGCGGAAAGAGCATGAGGACGGCGGCGACTATGGCGATGATGTACAGGAACAGCCGCCAGACGCCGATCTTGATACGCTGCCGCGTGCGATAGTTGGTGGTGATACTCATCCTCATTTATCCTTGCCTGGCGCTCAGTACCCTTGATACCGTCGATAGATCCGCAGTTGCGCCACCGTGATGATCAACGCGATGGCGAAGATGACCACGGATACGGCGCTTGCGTACCCTTGCTGGCCGAGCGTAAACGCCTGGACGAAGACGAAGAGCGACGGCAATTCGGTTTGGTGCGCCGGCCCGCCCTCGGTGAGCACGTAGATCGTGGTAAACTCGCGGAGCGAGCCTATGATCAGTAAGATGGTCAAGGTCAGCGTCTGCGGAAGCAGCAGCGGCAAGGTAATCGTCCGAAAGCGATGCCAATGGGTGGCGCCGTCCACCAGCGCCGCCTCAAGAATCTCGCCGGGGATTGTCTGCAAGCCCGCCAGATACAGCATCATAGGGAAGCCCACGCCTGCCCAGAGGGCCACCACGGCGGCCGAATAGATGGCGATTGATGGATCGCCAAGCCAGCTTTGCTCGAGCCTGCTCAGACCGATGCTGCCGAGGAAGCCGTTCAGTACCCCGTAGTCGCCCTGGTAAATCCAGCCCCAGACCTGGCCGACGACGATGACCGACACGGTTCCCGGCAGAAAGTAGACGGTGCGGAGCAACGTAGTGCCGCGGAGATGCTGGTTGATCACGAGGGCCAGGAGCAAGCCCACGATTAAGCCGAGTCCACCGCCGAAGACAATCCAGATCGCCGTATTACGGAGGGTAGTGCGGAAGATGGGATCGCTGAGTAATTGCTGATAATTCTCCAGGCCGATATAGGTCTTGTCTGGGCTCAAGCCATCCCAGGCGAACACGCTCAGGTAGAACATGTCGAGGAGAGGATAGAGCACTACCGTGCTGAAGATAATCAACGCCGGGAGGATCCAGAGGAAGCCGCTGTTGTCCTTCATGGTTTTGGTTAGCCGTCGCCGCACTCCCGCGTTACGTGATGCGGTCGTGCTGAGCACAGTGCCGCGGTTACCCATGGGTGCCCGATTGCTGGGAATCTTCATGAAGCGTACCTACCCTGTTCGTGCCTCGAAGGCGCGCCGCAATCAAGAAATCGATAACCTTCCGCCCAGAGGACAGCCCGTGCATCACGCCCGGGCTGCGTGTCTCTGAGGCAGCGGTGTACTACTTCTTTGATTTATCGTAGGCTGCCTGGATGGCGGCCGCCGCCTTTGCGGCATCCTGGCCCATGACCGAGACGTTTGCCACTGCGTCTTGCAGGGCTTGCTTCACCGCGGCCGAGAGCGGCTCCCGGTCGATCGCGGTACGGAGCCCTTTCGCGAAATAGTTTTGCTGCGCGGCCCACTGTGGGGCCAGCTTAACCGGCGCAACGCCGTTCCATGTCGGCAGATAATAGGCGCGATCCACCCAGGTTTGTTTCAGGCCGGCCGGGCCTGCTTGCCAGGAGATGAAGTCAAAGGCGGCTTGTGGATCCTTCGCGGCCTTGGAGACGGCGAGGGCGCCGTTAATACCGCCGAACAACTTACCGCGCTTGAGGCCGGGGCCAAGGGGCGGCAGCGGGAACAGACTGATGCTATTGCGAACTTTGGTGGTGGGCGCCGCGAAGCCGGGGATATCCCAGCTGCCGGTCAGATACATCGCGGCCTTCCCGCTTTCAAACAGGGTAATCGCCTCGGGATAGGCGGTGGTACCCCAGGCGTTGCGCGAAAAGATGCGATCCTTCTGCATCTTGACCAGGATCTCCAGCGCCTGCACGATGCCGCGGTGGGTGAAAGGCACCTTGCCATGCTGTGCCGCATCCCAAATCCCCGGTGCGGTCTGTTCGACTACCATGAGAAACCAGTCCACATTCGGCCAACCATCCTTGGCACCCCAGGCAATTGGGATAATGCCATGGCCGTTCAGGGTGTCCGAGATGCTCTTGAGATCGGCATATGACTGGGGGATGCCGAGGTTATATTGCTTGAAGATCGCCTTATTGTAGAAGAGAGCATCACCACCGAAGAGGCCGATGGGCAGGCCGTAGAGCGTCTTGTGCGCCGGATCAGCATTCAAGGTCTCACGAATGCCGAGCGGGGCGAACTGCTTGCGATAGTTGTGCCCCCAGGTCTTCGTGCAGTAACTCTCCAGCGGCAACAGGTACGGTTGGTACTCCGACATCAGCGCCCCTGGTTGCAGCATCAAGGTATCGGGTTCGTTCCCGCCAGCGAAGGCGGTCTTGAGCGCCGTCAGGTAGTCAGGATACGGGTAGGTCGTATCGTCGATCTTTCTCCCCGGAAAGGCCTTCTCGTAGAGCACCTTGAGCGCATCGTTGGTGGAGTTATGGCTGACGCCGGGCGCCGGGGTCAGCGCGGGATTGAGGGCCACCGAGGCCCACGACCACCAGGTCACCGTGCTCTGGGAAGAGGCCGCCGCCACGCGACCGAGGTTGCCGAGATTGGGCAGGGCCGCCGCGGCGGCGACCGTCAAGCCGGATGCCAGGAATGTCTTTCGTTCCACTGGACTATCTCCTATTCATTGGGGCTGGGATAAGTCATCGCATCAAGGCAGTCCCCTAATCAGGGGCGGGCACGGTTAAATCAGGGTGTCGGCACCTCCTTTGGTCAAGGTGATTGGGTGGGGCTGTCCGTCCGGCTGCGCCGTTGGGACCAGATCGGACATGCCGCGCGGCACGGTTGATTCCCGTACTTCCAGTCGAGTCGGCAACACGAGGTGACGAGGCGGATCGGAAGGTCTGTCGAGCATGGACAACAAGAGTTCGGTGGCGCGCAGCCCTACCTGATACATGGGAACGTGAACGGCGGTCAGGCGCGGCCATACATAATCCACGATAGGTGAATCTTCCGTGGTGGCGATAGCCACGTCATCCGGCACGCGCAGGCCCAGGTCGACGATGGCCCGCAGGGCGCCGGCACTCAAGATCTCGCTAAGAATGAAGAGCGCGGTGGGACGCGGGTTATGGGTCAGCAGTGCCGTGGCCAGGTCATAACCGGATTGGAAAGTCCAGTCACCCTGAGGGTGACAACGTGGCTCGATCGTGATCCCGGCTTCGGTAAGGCCGCGCAGGAAGCCGCGCACCCGCTCCCGGGCGATGCAACTAGAGTGCGCCTCGCTCACGTCAATCAAACCAAAGCGGCGGTGACCGAGCGCGAGGAGGTGACGAACCGCCTCGTAGGCGCCTCCTTCTTCATCAGCCTTCACCCAGCTGACCGGGATATTTCCGGCGTCTCGTCCAACCACCACCACGGGTACCCGTCGTGTCGCCAGTTGCATGAGTACGGCGTCGCCGACTTGCCAGCTGCAGAGGGCGCCGTCAATCCGCCCGCTGTCCACCAGCGCCAGGGAGTCCACAAAGGTGGTCAGGATATGGTAGGAGGACTGTTGGGCGCGTTTGATCACGGCGCGCAACAATTGGGTGCCGAAAATGTCGGCGACCGACTCGATCTCCTCACCGTCGATGCCGCGGTGTTCCACCATCACGTAGCCAAGCGTGACGGTGCGAGCCGAGCGCAGCGCGGCGGCCGCGGCGTTCGGCTGATAGCCTAGGCGGTCGATGACCGCCCGTACTCTCGCCTTGGTCTCCGGGGCGACAAGCGGGCTGTCGCGCACGACCAGCGAGACGGTGTTGACCGACACATGGGCCGCGCCGGCTACATCGCGACTGCTCACGCGCTTCTTGCGCCCGCCAACCCCGCTACCGCTGTCCATGAGGTCTATCCGCTAGGGGCACGGCGCCCTCCTACTAGGTCCGGCCGGCGCCGGTGATCATCGAATCCACAAGCTTCATAAGAACGATACTATTAGTATCGCCATACCGTATAGTACCTTGCGTGACTTGTCAAGAGGGTCAGCCCGTTCAGAGGTGAATAACAGCAAAATACCCGGGCTGGCCCACGAGGAACCTCACCGTGGGCATTCAAGTAGGAACGATACTAGGAACGTCATTCAATGCCGCTTCTCGGGGACGATCGAGTCGACAAAGAGGCCGGCGCATGTGGGTAATTACTTATCTCCGCCCCCCGCGCCGCTTCGGCCATGGATGCTTCATTGGGAGTGTGCGCTAAGCGGGGCGTACCGCCGTTTTGGGGCAGGCTGCCCGATCCTGGATGCGCCCCTACCATATATGCTTCCCAAGCCGGCCTTTGGTCAGGGGTAGTCGCGGTACTGCCTGGATCACCAAACTCCTTCCTGTGCGGCCCGCCCCGCACACATGGCTGGACTGGGCCACATACTGAGGCGTACCCTTAACGTAGTTCGTATGCCGCCATAACCATTTCCTTAGGATCCGCGGCACAGGGCGCCTGGGAGGAGGCACGAGCATAGCGAGTGAGATTCGTCTTCCCAAACGCGTCGCCGCGGCCTTCGGCGTTGGACGGGAGGCGACTGCCCTGGCGGGGACAGAGCAGCGGACCTTCCGCAACGGCAACGCCGTGCTACGCCACGGGGCGGAGGGGAGCGGGTTACTCTGGAGATTGTACGTGGTCCACGTGCTTTCGGCGGAAGCGTTTCGCGCAGCTGTGCCTGCGTTATCCGCATGGCGAGCAGAACTTTCGGCCCCTGTTTGAGTCAGGATGGGAACGGCGACGTCAAGACTGACTTGCGTTTTATACAGCGTTTGTGAAATTGTTTGGTCACGACCCGATCACCTAAAAGGAGGGTCCCCGTGAAGATCACCGCGCTCAGACTGCGAGAAGTGACCGGTCGTTTTGAGTATGCCGGCCGGTTTTGGGAGGACTGGCTCGTCCGACCGCTGGACATGTATACCACCCGTCATGCCGCGGCGGAGGAAGGTATCTCCGCTAACGGCGATGGGAGCTACGCCATCACCGCGATCTTTCTGGAGGTGCTCACCGACAGCGAGTTAGTCGGTCTGGCCGGGCCAATCGCCGCGGACTGGGCCTATTGCATCGATCGCCAACTCAAAGACGTGATCATCGGCGAGGATCCCCTGGCGACTGAGCGCCTGTGGGATATGCTGTACCGGTCGGCGGTGCATGGCCGCAAAGGCGTGGTGATGCAGGCGATTAGCGCGATTGATTGCGCGCTGTGGGACCTCAAGGGCAAGTGGGCTGGGGTACCGGTGTATCGGCTCCTCGGCGGACCGCTCCGCGAGGCAATCCCAGCCTATGCCAGTACCCTTGGCGTCTCCGTTGAGCCGGAAGCAGCCGCCGAGACGGCGCAAGCCCTGGCCGCGGAAGGCTACACGGCGATGAAGTGGTTTTTCAAGTACGGGCCGGCAGCCGGGTCGGCCGGGCTGGCCGCCAATCTCGCCCTTGCCCGCGCGGTACGCGCGGCGGTCGGCGACGATGTGGACCTGATGTTCGACGCCTGGATGAGTTTTGATGTCCCCTCCGCGACCAAGCTCGGCCTGGCACTCGCCGCCGTGCGGCCCCGCTGGCTCGAGGAAGCAGTGCCGCCCGATCGCCTGGAGAGCAGCGCTGACCTGCGCCGACGACTACCCTTCCCGATTGCCACCGGCGAGCATGAATACACGAGGTGGGGTAGCAAGCAGCTGCTCGATGCGCGCGCCGCCGATGTGATCCAGCCCGATATCTATTGGGCCGGGGGCATTTCGGAAGTGGTGAAGATCTGCACGCTGGCTTCCACCTACGATGTCCAGGTCATTCCGCACGGCCATTCAACCCATGCCACGGCTCAGCTTTTGTATGCGCAGCCGCCGCAACTGTGCCCGCTGATCGAGTACCTGCTCAAGTGGAACCAGATCCACCAACACTTCCTCCGTACGCCGCTCCAACCGGTGGACGGCATGGTCGTACCGCCCGATAGACCAGG